>NZ_JAGHZH010000159.1:0-58563 GCF_017746885.1 Roseofilum sp. SBFL
GATCAGTCATTGCGAATGGAACGAAGTGGAATGAAGCAATCGCAAAATCCCCCAATCTTGGCGATTGCTTCCCTGCGGTCGCAATGACAACTCACATCTACGATCAACAATGTACCTCATAGCAGCGCGAAGCGCTGTATCCCTCTTCTGTCACTCTTGGAAATTCGTTAGAATTTCCGTCATTACAGCCTGCGATCGCCAACGAAAGAATGAGGGTTTGAGGCCTCTTTTTGGGAAAGTGACAGAAGAGGGGTATGTTCCTTGTACCATCGCTTGTTACCTGAATTTCTAAACCCCGCGCTACATCACCCTGCATTGCTAAGGCTTGAAAGGGTGTCCGATTATGAAACTCAGCAATAGTGGACTGTCTCAGCTAAAATAGGGCATGAGGTGTGGAAAGGGTATGAGTAAGTCCTGTCCCTCTCCCCCCTCTTTTTCTAATGCATCAAATTAGCGGAGAAAGTCCAGTAGGTTGCCCTGCGCTGTTGTAGCAGAGAAAGAGTCAGTTAGGACTCCGGTTCAATACTAAAACCTAGCTACCATAACCTATTCCCTAGCACGCAGCGCTATACTAACGCATCCACAGAAAAGAAAAGTGGGCTGTATTACCAAAGCAAGACCTTAGCCAAAGTATTGAATAATCGCGTTAGCAAACTCCGAACATTTCAGGGGTGGGTCAACACGAGGCTCCATTAAACGAGCTAAATCATAGGTCACTTCCCGATTAGAAATTGATTTTTCTATGCCCATTTTAATTAAGTCTGCGGCTTCTTGCCAGCCCATATATTCTAACATCATGACTCCAGAAAGAATCAACGATCCAGGATTGACCCGATCCAAACCGGCGTGTTTGGGGGCAGTGCCATGGGTGGCTTCAAAAACAGCACAAGTATCGCCAATGTTTGCTCCTGGCCCCATGCCTAAACCTCCGACAATGGCGGCAGCAGCATCCGAGAGATAATCCCCATTTAAATTCATGGTGGCAAGGATCGAATATTCTCCAGGACGGGTTTGTAGTTGTTGGAAAATACTATCGGCAATCCGGTCATTGACCATGATTTTCTCTTTCCATTTGCCATTGCCGTGACTTTCCCAAATCGCATCCAGAACGGCTTTTACTTCAGCGCAAGCTTCTTCTTTTTTCTCGGCAGTTAAAGCATCATAACCGGGTTCGAGTTTGTGAGCATTGTCTTCTAAACTAATATCTGGATTTTCTTCTTTATTACTCAAAATCCAGGATTCGCGCTCAGTTACACACTCCTGGCGAAACTCAGTGGTGGCTAATTCATAACCCCAGTCGCGGAAGGCTCCCTCGGTATATTTCATAATATTGCCTTTATGAACCAAGGTGACCGTTTGTTTTTCCTTGGGCAGACGAAGGGCGTTTTGAATAGCCCGCTTCACCAGTCGTTGAGTTCCGGTTTTACTGATGGGTTTAATGCCAATACCAGAGTCGAGACGGATTTGTTTTTTCCCATGCTCAGGAGTAGAAGGAATGAGGTCGGTATTGAGGTATTCAATCAGTTTCTTGACGATTTCTGTGCCTTCGCGCCATTCAATACCGAGGTAAATATCTTCGGTATTTTCCCGATAGATAATTACGTCCATTTTCTCTGGCGTTTTGTGGGGGGAGGGGGTTCCAGCATAGTAACGACAGGGACGCACGCAAGCATAGAGATCAAAAATTTGCCGCAGAGCAACATTGAGGGAGCGAATACCGCCACCAATGGGGGTGGTTAAGGGGCCTTTGATGGCGACTCCATATTCCTCGATCGCCTTTAGGGTATCTTCAGGTAAATACTGGTACGTTCCATATTGTTCGCAAGCTTCATCACCAGCGTACACCTTGAACCAGGAAATTTTCCGTTTTCCACCATAGGCTGCTTGAACGGCAGCATCAAAGACCTTCTGAGAGGCGGGCCAAAGGTCTACCCCCGTACCGTCTCCACGAATGAAGGGAATGATAGGATGGTCGGGAACAATGGGTTTACCTTCAGCAAAGGTAATTTTTTCGCCGGTTTCAGGAGGGCTGATTTTTTCGTACATAGGGTAATCCTTGCTGAAATTAAGGGTTTATGCTTACCGGTGTTCGGTTAAGCACGTACCAGGCTACCAGATCCTGATTGTTGATTTTTGATTTTTAATTTTTAATTTTTAATTGATTTTGTACGGATGGGAATCGCTACGGGTTGGTCGATCGCCTTGCTCTGATAACTGGATGGGGGATATTGTTCAACGTGGCGAAAAATGGCGATCGGGGCACTGGTGCGGCAAGTGAAAAATTCTACGGCAATTTTGCCCTCATCCAGCTTACGGATTTTGGGGGATAAGTCTTTGATTTGGCCTTTCCATTGCCATTTGACTTGTTTGGGAGGGGAGTCAATCAAGCGGTGGTGACTCCAATCTCGGTTCGCTTCTGCACAGACAAATTCTTGAATTTCTCGGCGCAGGAGGGCAGCAACCATAAAAGAAGGAGCGCTGCGATCGCCTTCAATGGCAGCCATAAAATTATCTAATGCCCCTTGGGGCCGGGGGGGATGCTCTGGATCGCAGCCATCGGCTAGGGCTTCTTCGAGGGTAGCCGTCGCACAATAGTCTTCTGGTACAGCCCAAGTTATTCCCGTGCCACTTTTGGGTTTATTGGGGTCACGATAGATATAGCTAACCCAGCGCAGACCCAGTTTTAAGCGCAGTCCAGGTAATTTTCGTAAGGCAGTGGCAGGATTAACAGCGCTAATTAACCAGGGACTAGAAAGGGATGTGGCGATCGCCTCCTCATCCTCTTCTGCTGGCCCCAAATCAAATAATCCCCCTAGCTCATCGAGAGATTCCGGTTCTGGGAGATCGTCAGATTCATTAAAAGAGAGCGATCGCCCGCAGTTTTCAGACTCTGGAAGCACCAGCAGACTCGTGAGATAGGTACGGATTTTTTGGATAGATGCCAGGGGAATTTTTTGGATACTCATCAGAAAAAGGAGGGTCTAACAAGAGGCCAAAGCCCCTTGCCTTGAGAGCCTTCAACAAGGGATTTAAGGCTAGAGGATTCTTTCATTCACAACTCACACAAACCGTTATCCTTCATACTCTGGTTTTTTCAGAGTTTCTGGAATATTAACTTTTGGCAAATCTAAGGGTTCATCCTGGTCTTTATCAGCCCAAGCATCCTCTTCTATCTCCCGATAGGAGGGTTCATAAGGAGCCTCTGGAATCTCTTCGTTCTCTACTTCCGGAGGATCGACCCGATAGCTTGGTTCTCGATAGCTACGATCTTCGTCCCCATCACCTCCCCAGTTATCTTCCTCATAGCTTTGCTCATACCGAGGTTCGGGTTGCTGGAACTGCCGCATGGGAGCCGGTTGCGGTTTTTGCCATTCATCCGCATTCCAGGCTTCTTCCATGACTGGCTCCATCTCTCGGATGGGTTCTTCTGTTGTGCGTATGGGAGTGCCTGTACCTAACTGATTTCCGGTGTCAATGATTGGCATAGTGTAGGGTTCAGCGCCTTCTCTTTCCCAAGGTGCTTGGGAAATACCGAGCTTCTCTAGTACCCCCACACTTAACTGCACCATCTGCTCTTCTGCACCTTCAAACACAATCAGGCGGTTTGGCCCGCTGCTCACAATTTGATCGATAGTGAGTTCATAGGTACTAACCACCTGTTCGGGAATCAGGGGTAAGCCAATCGAGGCAATAATTAAGGAAGTGACTCGATAATCTTCTGTATCAAAGCGATACCCTCTGACTTTGCCGAGCATTTCCCCAGCTTCGGTAATCACCTCACTACCAATGAGGCTGCTGTAAACTTCTACGTTGACATCTTCAATTACGTCGTCATCATCAACAAGAATCACATCACCGACTTGGCGAATATTGCTCAAGTACATATAGCGGGGAATTCCAGCGAGAACACCTGAGAGCAGATTATCTCGCAAACTTAAGGCAACCACTTCCCGCCGGTCTATATCGACCCACAGTTGGCTGACGACTCCCAAGCGTTTGCCATTATTCCGGGTGATGACTTGGGTTCCAAGAAAGTCAGAGCGTTGGCTGATTTTTTCCGATATCATTATTAGGGGACGAGTCCTCTTCTCTGGCGAAATATTTATTCTTTATTGTAATTGAGCTGACATCTTCCTTACCGGTCGGATTTCCGTCAGCCTGGATTAGATCTGAACTAAGAACAGCCCATACTCTAATTTTACTCTCTCTGGGGAGTGGGGGCAAGGGTGGCAGTGGGGGATGGAGGGACACGGGGAGATGGGGTAGAACTGTAGTTGTTAATTGTTAATTGTTCATTGCATGGATTTATCAATTCGTCAGGCTTATGAAACCTGGGGAGTAGAAGACTTTTACCAACAGCAGGGAGCAACCTATCGTAATCCCCATGAGGAGAGGATTGGGCAAGTTTTGGCTCAGGGGCTAGTCGATGTACCGAGAGGGAGTTTACCCGTTTTGGATTTGGCTTGTGGGAGTGGCGAGGTGACGTTGGCCTTGCGTCAGTTGGGATGGCAGGATATACACGGCATCGATCCGTATACTCAGGAGGCTTATCTAGGGCGCACGGGACAGATGGCTGAGGGTTATCGATTTGAAGACATTGAGCAGGGAGTGTTGTGGGGGCGTGAATATGGGTTGATTGTGTGTAGTTTTGCGCTGCATTTGGTGGAGCGATCGCGCTTACCAGCCTTAGTGTATCAGTTAAGCTGGATTGGCGATCGCCTGATGGTTATCACTCCCCATAAACGCCCGGAAATCTCCCCGAAATGGGGCTGGATATTAGTTCATGAGTTTTGCTTAGAACGGGTGCGATCGCGCCTCTATCTTTCTGGGAATAGGCCCCTATAAATCAGTAGGTTAAATAAATTTAAAATAGGTTAAATAAAGTTTAAGGCGATCGTAAAAATTGACTTACCTAAACCATCATTATAGTCTATTATAGTTTTTATTCCTATAATAGGGGAAGAATTTTTGAATAATAAAAAACATGGTGGTAAAAGTGTCAGAGATACCAACAGAAGTAGTGGCTCGCTCCGGTCTGAGAGCCACTGAAGTAAACCTTGATTCAACCTTAAAAGACCTCTCGTTATGGGAATGTTCTGTGGATGTTAGTCAACCGGGGCGTGTAGTCGCACAAATCTTCAAAGCATATTCCCTTTTACCTGGAGTGATTTTAACAGATAAAGGGGAATTTGCTGGGATGATTTCCCGAAGAAGATTTCTAGAACAACTGAGTCGTCCCTATGGTTTAGAAGTTTTTATTCGGCGAGAAATTAGAGTTTTAAATCGATTAGCCAATCAAAAAGTCGGTCAACATCTTTTGCCCGATCACCTAGTTTTACCCGGTACAGAACCGATTGTGGAAGCCGCAGTTCGCTCTTTAGAACGTCCTCCAGAAAAACTCTATGAACCCTTAGTTATCAAGTGTTCTAGCCACTGCTATTGTTTGCTCGATGTTCATCAATTACTCCTAGCTCAATCTAGAATTCATGAACTAACCACGCAACTATTACGCGAAAACACCCAAGCTCATCTGATTCAAACGGAAAAATTAGCTAGTTTAGGGCAAATGGTAGCTGGATTAGCCCATGAAATCAGAAATCCAGTTAATACTCTATGGGGAAATGTGAAGTTCTTAAAAACTTATAGTCAGGATTTACTAGATTTAGTAGAAGCTTATGAGGAAGAATCTGGAGAAGATCCAGAACCCATTGAAGAGATAAAAGAAGATATTGATTTTGAGTATTTACAGAACGATTTACCCGAACTAATTGATAGTATGCAGGAGAGTGCAGAGCGCTTAAATGCTTTAGTCGGTGGAATGCGGAATTTTTCCCATATGGGTGAAAACCATCCCCAACTGGCAAATCTTCATGAATGTTTAGATAGTACCTTATTGATTTTACGGAATAAACTCAAATATGGAATTCACTTGGTGAAAAGCTATGGAGAGTTGCCCTTAGTTGAGTGTTATTCAGGGCAATTGAGCCAAGTCTTTATGAACTTGCTCACCAATGCTATTGATGCTTTAAATGAACGGGAAAAATCTGAGCAATGGAAACCAGAAATTGCGATTACCACCCAATGGTTAATAGAATCCGATGAGTCAGAATGGGTTAAAGTTGAGGTTGAAGATAATGGAACGGGTATACCTCCAGAGATTCAAGAACGCATTTTTGAAACATTTTTTACAACCAAACCCGTAGGAAAAGGAACGGGGTTAGGATTAGCCATTTCCCACCAGATTGTAACTGAAAAACATCAAGGATATCTGAAACTGCGATCGCAAATTGGAAGCGGTACAACCTTTGAAATTTGGTTACCTGTCTCCCTTTCCTCCTCCTCAGATTAAGTCCTGTCGAGGGAAGATAGGATAATGCCTCGCATGGAATAGTCGAGTAGTTCAATGGGATGGAAAATCGAAACAGTCTTACCCTGTTGCTGTAAATGTTTTTTGATCTGTAAACTACAGCCTGGATTCGCAGAAGCAATTAAATTAGCTCCCGTATTGAGCAAATTATTTACTTTTTGATCGCCTAAATTTTCTGCTACCTCTGGCTGCAACATATTATAAACTCCTGCACTTCCACAACATAAGGCAGCATCTACAGGTTCTTTTAATTGAATGCCAGGAATTTGTTTGAGTAATTGGCGCGGTTGCACACTAATTTTTTGTCCATGTAATAGATGACAAGCATCCTGATAAACAATCTTCAACTCTTCTTCAGCTAGGGGAGATAAGGGTGCAGTTAAGCCCACCATGGCTAAAAATTCTTGAATATCTTTGACTTTACTGACGAAATGCTTTGCCTTATCTCTATAATTGGGATCGTCAGCTAAAATATGACCATATTCTTTTAGGGTATGTCCGCATCCGGCGGCATTGATAATCACATAATCCAGATCGTAATTGGCAAAAGAATCAATCATTTGGCGTGCTAAATCTTGGGCGGATTGGGTTTGTCCCTGATGTTCCGGGAGTGCCCCACAACAGCCTTGGGTTTTGGGAATCACAACTTCACACCCATTCCCAGTTAGAACGCGAATCGTTGCCGCATTTACTGGATTAAAAAACAGCCGTTGCACGCAGCCAAGAATGACTCCCACCCGATAGCGTTTTTTCCCTTGGGCAGGAATGACATCGGTAAAGGAATGGTGTAGGGAAGAGAGAGAAATTTGGGGTAAAATGGATTCCATTGCCGCCAATCTAGGCGATATTTTTTTGAGCACATTGGTGCGTCGAATGAGGGATTGTAAGCCAGATTTTTGGTAGAGATAGAGGGGATAAAGAAAGGGAACTAAGCGATTGGGATAGGGAAAAAGATTGAAGATTAAAGAGCGAATAATGCGATCGGGAATATTGCGATCAATATTGCGTTCGACTTGGTGGCGGGTAGCTGAAATGAGTTTATCATATTGCACTCCCGAAGGACAGGTGCTAACACAGGCTAAACATCCTAAACAGGTGTCAAAATGTTGGGAGGTAGCAGGGGCTAAGGGAGCTTCACCTTGGTTAATCGCATCCATCAAATAAATGCGTCCTCTGGGAGAGTCCATTTCTTGTCCTAAAACGCGATAACTGGGGCAAGTGGAGAGACAAAATCCGCAATGAACGCAGGTATTAATTAGATCGGGATTGGGTGGATTTTGAGGATCAAATCCAGAGGACAAATGGGGGTTTTGAGATAAGAAATTACTATTTTTGGCGGGAGTCATGAAAAGAGGGAATAGGGAATAGGGAATAGGGAATAGGGCACTACCTACCCTACGAATTGACTGGATCTGGTTTTAATTATGCAAAAAAGGGTTAGCCTGGTGCAAGGTAAAAAACATGAGTTATGCTAATCGATACTATAGAAATGTAGTTTATTGAATGAAGCGATCGCCACTGAGTAAGTTATCTGGATCGAATTGATGCTTGATATTTTGCATGATTTTAAGTGCATTTCCTGTATACCCCCATACATCTAGGGATTTTTTCAGGGATGGGGGTGCTTCTAAGATACTGAGAAAACCGCCATGGGAAGTAAGATAGGATCGCAACTCCAACAGTTGTGTCGATCGAATTTGATTGCATCGTAGTATACCTAAGCCAGTGCGAGCGTGAAGCACACATTGACTTTGCACTTGGGCAAGTTGTTCAATTTTTAGCAATAGGTTAACGACTTCGGTGGGACGAATACCGAGTTTACAGATAACCTTTTGGGGGTGGGTTTCCCAAAGTTGATGTTGCCAGGTTGTCCATAGTTGGCTTTCGTTCTGCTGCTCGTATATTTGGGCGCTCAATCCTAATGCTTGGCTAAGATCTGATACCCGTTTGGCTTGTTCTTGCACACTTAAGGGTGTACTTTGGAAGCGAGCAATGAGCAGAATTTGGTCATTTTGGGGTCTTAAATCGAGGGCAGTGGGGGTTAAACTGGAATTCAGTAGGGTTTGGGTGGCTTGGGCGATCGCCTCTGGATTTCCTGAAAGTACTACTGTAGCTGAACTTTCGGGAATAGGATACAGGCGAAACGTGGCTTGAGAAAGTATCCCCAAACTGCCATAACTGCCGATGAACAGTTTCATCAAGTCATAACCGGCAACATTTTTGACAACTCTGCCCCCTGCTTTGGCAATCTCGCCATCACTGCGGATAAAGGAAAGTCCAATTAGGCGATCGCGCACGCCACCATACCGATGTCGCCAACTTCCGGTATCCGCTGTCGCAATGATACCGCCAATGGTGGCTTGGTTGGGGTAGGCTGGATCGAAGGCTAAAAACTGGTTGTGGGGCGCTAGAAATTCATTCACCTGTGCCAAAGTAATCCCAGCTTCTACGGTAATTGTGAGGTCTCCGGCTGCATGTTCAATCACCTGATTGATGCGTTGAGTACTGATGATAAGATCCACCGCTTTACCGATGCCACCCCAATGAATTTTACTGCCTGCTCCCCAGGGTACAACCTGCCATTGGTTAGCTTTGGCGAGTTTCATCACCTCGCTCAATTGTTCTTGAGTTTCGGGATATATCACGGAAGGAAGGGGCAATCCCAGTTGCCAAGCCTGTTGGAAACGCTGTTGTAGGGAAGGTTCGAGCTGTTCAAAGGGCAGCAGTTGGGAGGGTTCGAGGAGGGAGGTGGGGGCGATCGCAGTCACAGGACGGATGGATATGGATAAGGTTAGAGTCTATTGTCTATGATACTGCGCGATCGGCGATCGATCGTCGATTATGGGTCTAGGCGATCGGGATCGATGCCTAATTCCCTCAGTTTTTGGGCGAGTTTTTCCGTTTTCTGTTGAGCCGATAATGCCTGTTGTTGAGCTGATAATGCTCGTTGTTCCGTTAATAATAGCTGTTGTTGAGCTGAGATAATTCGCTCTTCCGGTGTTAAATAGCGCTCTCCCTGCTCATCATACCAATAGAGCCATTCTCGGGTGATTCCTTGATACGTTCCCTCCGCTTTACCAATGCCTAAATTCAACTGGGATAACCACACCACCTGCCCAGATAATAATTCATATTCGCCGCCGTTGAGTTCATACACTTCTAACTTTTGTTTCCTTTTCCGCAAAGGATTATAGATCGCATAATATAAAATTCCCAGTTGGGCATATTCTTCTTTTTTCTGAGTATATTCTTTCCGCCGTTTATGAGAAACCACTTCTAACACGAGGGTGGGCAATTTTTGCTCTTCCCACAATACATAAGATAGACGTAAATCAGAGTCAATAATTCTGGGAACGCCTACACTCAAAAAGCCATCGGGGACAATAGCCGGTTGGTTCGGATCGTAATAGATTCCCATGTCTACCCCAAAAAACCAATCCATCCGCTCTGCCCAAATTAAAGCCAGCATCGCTTTGAGCAAACTGGGAATTAAATCTTGTAGCTCGTTATCCACAGGAGTATCGTCAGAATCGGGTAAATCTTCAGCAGAGGGTAAGCAAGCTCTGGGATTATAGTTGAGTAACATAGGCTCCTCAAGAGTTTCACTTTCATTTTAGGGTAACAGCTTAAGCAACACCATACTTGGTGTAAGGGCGTTTGTATGGGGGATGTAAACCGAGAATAATATCTGAAGGAGGAATGCCTTTATCGACTAACTCTTGCCCTAAGTCGGCTTCTGTCATATTGTTCTGAATCCAAATTTTCTCGTCTTTAATATCGATGTGAATATAGCAGGCATAAATCCGATTGAAGCCTTGCCAACCGAGATCCACCAGTTGATAATGATCCTGTTCGCGATCGCAAATCGCTTGGGATTCAATATCCGGCTCTTCGGGACTGACATGACTTTTGATTACTTCTTCGACAATTTGGCGATACTTTTCTAGTTTTTCCATTCTATTACCTCTTCTAAATCAGGGTCATATGTGATAATGCTTAGACGATGTTGAAGTATAGCAACTTGGACAAAACGCTCTTGAAAAAAATCGTTAAAAATATCTACGGGTACAGCTAGATAAAGATTCCGTAAGGGGTCTGTCATTTGCAAACCTAGGCGATAATTCAAGAACTGTCCTAAAGCTGCGTGAAAGTCATAAATCGCAGAAGGATTCATGAATCCTTTTACTTCTACAGCAATCTTTCGCCCGTCTTTTTCTGCGGCAAATACTTTTTCGGCTGCTAGATCAATTTCTAGTCTAACCCGATCTATACGAATGATGAGAGGATCGCTTGTAATTGTCCAGCCTTCCTTAATTAAGGCTGTTTTTACAGATTCATGGAATCGGTCTTTAGCCATTTTGCTTAAGTCATTTGCTAAAATATTTTAGCTAATTTCTTCATCTTCTCACTGACTCTTGACTTTGTCAAGAATCAAGTTATATCATCAAGAATAATTTGAGATATTCTTGAAAAATAGAATTGAGGATAAATGAATGTCGATCGCCCTGAAGTGAATTTAATAGATAACGCCTAGTCAACGATTGTAAGCTATTGACAACTTCTAGAGAAGACAATGTTAAAATATTTCTTAAATCATCTCTATACATAGGTACTTTTGCTCGACTCATTTCTAAAATGATATCTTTTTCTACCTGAGATAGCCTCATCCACAAGGTATTCCACACTGATTTCATCTCTTCTGTAAATATCAAACTATCCTCAGCCATAAATTCATTCACCTCACCTGAGAAAACCTCTTTAATCAAACTAGAGATAGATTGCAAATAGAAAGGATTTCCCTGATATAGCTTGCTTAAGTCTAACAAATTTTCTTCAGAGGATAATCCCTGATATTGCACAAACTCTCCACCTTCAGCATCGAATCCTCCTAGTTCTAAAGACTGAATTGGGTATAACTCTGCATCCAAAGAAATCATTTCTGGCGATTTTTCTTGACTGATCAGGATTAAACAGCTTTGATGTGAAACTTCTGCCATCATTTTGAAAAATGTTCTATAGTCTGTATATTCTGGTTGATACTGTCCCGCAAATTGTCCAGGGATAAACAGATTTTGGACATCATCAAAAATCAGCAAACATCGCCGCGTCGATAACAGTTCAAAGACTTGGGTGATTTGTTCATCAAGCTCAAGACTCTTTTCAGTTTCTGGCTTGAAAGTTGTCAAAATATCATGCAGCAGATGACTTAGAGATTTGGGGAATTTCAAACTTTTCCAGATTACAGCCTCCCAGGAATCCAAATGTAAGTCAATAAATCGCCTAACCAGCGTTGTTTTGCCAATACCACTTAATCCCAACACTGCCATGAGACAAGTGGGTTGATTGAAAATACACTCAGAAAGTTTTTCAAGTTCCTCGCTGCGTCCTTGGAAGTGAGTGATTTCTGGGGCGAGTGCTAAATCTATAAAAGAATTCACACTAGCTTGATTTTTTGTAGAAGCATTTGTTTGATCTTTTTCTGATGTCTCTGGACATAAATTAAAGTGACTATGGATTCCCACACCAACTACTTGAGACGAGTTAATTGGAATGTTCCATCTTTCAATCGTCGCCAGAAAATTCGATTTATTCACATCTTCTTCTAACCGTTCTGACAAAATTCGCCATAGCTTATACCCTACATCTCTCACCCGACTCTCACTGCGATGACATTCTTGGGCAATTTCTTCATAACTTTCCCCTTGCCAAACCCCTTTCACTACAGCTTTCTGAATGTCATCTAAGTGTTTTCCCGTTTCGTCAAAGACAAGGCGATCGACAAATTGTAACATTTCCGTAACAACCATAGAGTCAAGATAGAGTAAGGGTTTCCACCATTATAACTCAGTCTAATACAGCATCCCACGATATTTCACGATTTTAATTAAAATATTTCCTTACAAAACACACGATCCAATAAAACATTTTAGCATTGCTGGCACTGATTTTATTTTCAATATTGGAAAGGAGCTAAATTACCAATACTGGAGTTCCGCAATTATGCTCATGCAAAATAACGTTCAAGATTTAATTGCAAATCTGGCCAACACCGTATCAACTGATGAAATTAAGCAGACAAAAGCCGTCGCAACTAAAGTCCGCAGTATGCACCAAGACAACGGTGAAAATAATGTTCCAAAGCATTGCGCTTACCACTATATCCAGTTTGCCCATGACTTAGAATCTGAAATGTTTTAATTAAGAGCTGATTCCTAAAGGAAATCTTAAAAAGGCTGTAATCCTTATATATCAATGGTTTTAGCCTTGATTGGGAACAACTTAGTATTTCAGTGAACCTCTTGCTGTTAGGCACTTTCAGCGACTTCGGGAATCAGCTCTAATGATTTAGCTTTGGTAAAACTTGATCTCGTCGCTAAATGTAGGGGCGATTCTCGAATTCACCCTACATTTAGCATTTTTTTTTGAATTAATGAAAACTAAACAACATACCAAGAGAACATCGGAGAGTCAAAATGTTTTACGTGGATGGATATGAGAATTGTATAAAAACTGTTTTTCTTTTGGCTTGTAGTCACCAGCAACAGACCATTGACAGCCTTCAGAAATTAAAAAATCAATATATCTGTTTTTTGAATAAACATTTTTCAGAAACTCCTATCCCCACTCACGGCAACCTTGAGCAATTTTGTGTTGATATAGAGCGAATCAAAAAAATAGCGGTTAAACATCAAGGCAAGGGAAGCCGAAAACCAAAAATTGATTTGAATACACCTCTTGCATCAATGGAAGAAGCGTTAAGCCATGTTAAAAATGGTCAGATCCTATTAAATCAAGTGAATCCTTCTCTAGGCACAATATTTGATCTCGTGATTCATACTTTATTTTACTTGCGATCGCCGAATGCAAGAGGTGGTTCAACATCCGACGCACCTGGAACAATCTGGTGTGCGATCAAACGCCACTGGACAGATATGGATACTGCAGAGTGTTTAGTCCATGAACTGACTCATAATCTTGTCGTTTTAGATGAATTATGTTATCAGCACTATACTGACAGATCGCAGTTAAGCAACAAAAAGAACTATGCAAAATCCAGCATTTTAAAGATAGAACGTCCTTTTGATAACGCATTCCATAGTCTGGTAGTTGCCCATGAGATACTCCGTTATCGCCAAGAAGCGGGAGAACCAAGCAACCCTCATGTTCATCCACCTTCTGAGCAAATGCTTTTTGCGTCTTTAGAAACTGTTCAAAGTATTAAGTCTGTGGTTGATAATACTGACTTGGTTCAACCCAGATTTAGTGAAATTCTAGGAAAGGTGGAAACCTCTTTACATCAATTAGAAAAATCTTTCCAGACAGTTGTTGTTGTTTAGGGTATCCGATCGCCCCCCCAATGCCCCCAATCGAGTTAAGCTAGAGATCTGGTTGGGTTTAGTGGAGAAATCGATGGCAACACTCATACGTCGTCCTCTGTTAGTTGGTGGCTTAGGATTAGGGGCACTCCTCTGGTTGTGGGCAAATATCCAAAGTTCTGTGAGTGAATGGGGAGAATGGGTTACTCTAGGGGCGATCGCCTGGGGTGGGATTTGGTGGTGGCGACAAAACTCTGTCTCTGTCCCCGTGGAAACACTTCCTTCACCGGTAAACCAGGAAACTCTAGAGCGGACGTTTACTCAAGTTGAAGGGGCGATACTCCTTTGGAGTCGCTTCGCGAACGCCGAGTTAGCAACAGAAGAGGTTGATATTTCCAGTTGGCAAAATCGCCTCAATGAACTCAGAGCCGAAATCAACCGCAAAACTCTCAAAATCGCCATTACCGGCGGTAAAAATGTGGGTAAAAGTAGTTTGTTTAATCTCCTATCCCAGGATTGGCAAATTATTGAAACACCTGCTCTATTTACGCCCAATCCGAGTGACGCAATTCAAAGCCAGATTGAAGAACAATTCCGCAACAGTGATGTGATTCTGTTGGCGATCGCCGGAGACTTAACTGAGTCTGAATATCAAACCCTACAAGAGCTCAAGAATAACTATCATCACGTTATTTTAGTCTTGAATAAACAAGACCAATACTTACCCCAAGAGCTGCCCAGTCTTCTCCAACAAATCAATAGTAGAATGACCGGTAAACTAGAGAAAGAGGATTTAGTCGTAACTGCCGCTATTCCTCAACCGATCAAAGTCCGCAAACACCAACCCGATGGCACTGTAGAGGAATGGATGGAACAGCCAGCGCCCCAAATTGAATCCCTGAAAAGCCGTCTCGTGCAAGTGGCGGATGCTCCCCATATGCCCATTTTAGGGACTATCCAGCGCCAAGCAGAAGCCTTACAGAGCGAGATCCAAGCCGTCTGGAACCAAAAACGCCGCGATCGCGCTTTGCCGGCGATCGAGCAATATCAATGGATCGCCGCCACCACTGCCTTTGCGAACCCCATTCCCAGCCTCGATCTGTTGACCACGGGCGCAATTACCGGTCAACTGATATTAGACTTAGCCAAAATTTATCAACCGAACCAGTCCTTTACCCTCCAACACGGTCAAAAAATTGCCGGTATTGTTGGCGAACTGATCGTCAAACTGGGATTAGTCGAACTCTCCACCCAAACGATTACCAGCGTTCTCAAAACCAATGCCATTACCTATACAGCAGGCGGACTCGTACAAGGCATCAGTGCTGCCTATTTAACTCGCATTGCCGGATTAAGTTTAATTGAATATTTCCAAACCCAAGACTTTAATCCAGAACAGGGCTTAAATTTGGATAAATTGACCTCGATTATCAAAACTATCTTTGAACAAAATCAGCGCACAGCCTTTATTCAATCCTTTGTTACTTCAGCCGTCAATAAATTGAAACTCTCGGCGAATATCCAGAGCAAGGTGAGTGAATGGGGAGATGCGTGTTAAAATATCAGTAAATTTGGATTCAATCAGCAAAAATTAGTTTATGCCAGAACAATTAAAACTTCAATCCAGGTTCGTTTTGCCTCATAAAGGAGAGACTCTTGAAGAGCAGATAGATAAAAATCAAGCGGCTCTTGCACTATTAAAACAGTGGATAGAAGAAGAACCTTCCCCAGAAGAAGTGCGCGATCGAGAACAATATTGGCAAACGGTAAAGGAAATCATCGATCGAGAGCGTCCATCAGGCTTTAAGTTATATCATCAAGAATGATTGTCTTTTTAGATTCAGGCATTGTCGGATTATTGATTGTGATATGATTATATGCGCTCAATGGAAACTCATTCAAGAAGAATATCCTGGTCAGTATGTTGTGATTGCGACAACGAATCGCAAACATTTAGAGCGCTTTGCTGACGCTGAAATTTGGCAGGATATTCGTTTTTAAAATAGCCAATTATAGTAGTAAAAGAGGTAAAAACACGGTATGCTAACTCCATCCCAGTGAAACGAAACGGAGTCAAGCAACAAGAGTGTCTATTGAGGAGAAGCAAATTAACGTCGGTTCCCTAGAATGGTTTTATCGCGAAGCGCAACCGATGCAAGCAACCGACAAACCCCCAGTTCTATTGCTCCATGGGTTACTCTCCCAAAGCTATAGTTGGCGAGAAGTTCTGCCGTCTCTAGCCGAACAAGGATTTTGGGCGATCGCCCCAGACTGGATCGGTTCCGGACAATCAGCATTTCCAGAAAAACGGGACTTTGCCTATACTCCAGAAGCGTTTGTCAAAGCTTTGGGAGACCTCATCGATAGCCTAGAATTAGAGCAAGTTTCCCTCGTGCTGCAAGGCTACACCAGCGTTCCCGGACTCCTCTATGCTCTGCAAAATAGCGATCGCATCCATCGCCTCAGCTTAATTAATATCCCCCTGAGTCCCCAAGCTAAATTACCCTGGAAAATCCAGCAGTTTACCCTACCTCTAGCGGGAGAAATGATGACCCAAGATCCCCTCATTGTCGATCGCACCCTGGAAGGCGGATCGCCCTATCAAGTCGATGAAAAAGACCTCAATGTTTATCGTCGCCCCTTTTTAGAAACTTCGGCTGCTGGACGCGCTCTGCTGGCAACGTTGCGAAATCTGAACCTGAAATCGAGTTTAACCAATATTAGTCGCACTCTTCCCCAATGGTCGAAACCCCTGCAAGTGATCTGGGGAGAAAACGATCCCTGGTTGTTGTCATCCAGTGCAAAAGAGGCGATTTCTAGCGTATCCCAAGCCGAATTTATTGCCTTAGAAGAAGTTGGGCATTATGCTCAAGAAGACTGGCCAGAAAAAGTGTGCGAGGCTCTGATTCCGTTTCTACGACGACAAAGTGAGTAGAGTTGAACGTTGATGATTCTGGGATTCGATCCGGGTAAAGATAAGTGTGGCATTGCGGTAATGGCTGAAGATCGCCAGGTATTCGAGCATGAGGTGGTTGCTTCGGAGCAGGCGATCGCTACTTTAAAAGCTTGGTCTCAACAGTATGGGGTTTCCGTGTTGGTAATGGGAAATCAAACCACCTCGAAAGCTTGGGAAGCGAAACTGAAACCGGAGTTTGCCGAAACCCTGGAAATTATCAAGGTAGATGAGAGATATTCTACCTTAGAAGCTCGCGATCGCTACTGGCAAATGTATCCCCCCAAAGGCCTAACTCGTCTCGTTCCCCAAGGAATGCGCCAACCTCCCCGTCCCATCGATGATATTGTGGCAATTATCCTGATTGAACGCTATTTTGCTTCATTATAATTTTTTTAGTGGTTATGGCGACTCAGAAATTAGTTGAACCGGTTAATTCAGCTTTAAGTAAAGTCCCTTGATTTATGATGCCATAACTACCCAAGGAGCTAGAAGAGAAATTTCTTAGCGATTACTTTCTTGTGTGCTTCTAATTGCGATCGTCTATAACTAACCATGATAAAAAAGAGAAAAATAGGATAGGATATATGACGCAAATTCTGATGATTGGCTGTGGTGTAATTGGAGCAACGATCGCCTATGAACTCTCCTCAATCGCAGGAGTTCAAGTGACCGTCATCGATCGCACTTCTGGGGTTCAAGGCTGTACGAGCGCCGCATTGGGAGTGATGATGGGATGCATTAGCCAGAAAACGAAGGGTAGAGCCTGGCAAATGCGAGAAACCAGTATTCGCCGCTACGATACCTTAATTCCCGAACTCGAAACCCTTTGCCAGCAAACGATTCCCTATAACCGCCAAGGGATTTTGATGCTATGCAGAGATGAACAAAAGTGGCAGCAAAAACAGAAATTAGCCAAGACTCGCCAATCTCAAGGATGGGAGCTGCAACTTTGGAGTCGAGCAACTCTGCAAGAGCGTTGTCCCCATTTGGCAGTTGAGCAGTGTCTGGGAGCGGTATATTCTCCCCAAGATCGCCAGGTTCACCCCAAAATTTTAACCGAATGTTTGATTAAAGTTGCTCAAATGCGAGGAGTACGGTTTGAGTTTGGCGAGGATGTAGTTAATTTAGTAGCAGGTTATTCTGGTTATCGCGTGCAAACTCAATCCCAGGAATGGCAAGCCGATCGGGTGATTATTGCGGCGGGTTTAGGCAGTCCATTCCTGGCTCAATATTTACAGACTCCTCTAGATATTCGCCCAGTTTTGGGCCAGGCGATCGCCTATGAGGGGGAAATTTTAGGCGATCCGGACTTTCAACCTGCTATTACCTCTGGTGATGTACATGTCGTGCCGTCAGGAGTCGGTGGCTATTGGGTGGGCGCTACGGTAGAATTTCCCGATGAACAGGGTGAGGTGATGGCAGATGAGCAGTTGCTCAATGAAGTGAAGGAAGCGGCGATCGCCTTTTGTCCGGGTCTGCAACATTTAAATATGACTGAGCAATGGTCAGGTTTACGCCCCCGTCCCCACAATCAACCGGCTCCCGTTATTAGTCAACTTCCCGGTCACGAACAGGTATGGCTTGCCACCGGCCATTACCGTAATGGGGTATTACTCGCTCCAGCAACTGCCCAGATTCTTATTCCATGGCTGCAATCTTAAGGAGTAAAGCTATAATCAACCTCATCGTGCTTGCAGGTCGCTACACCTCAATTACCTTTTTCGTCTTGACCCCTAAAAAAATCAGTCTGCCATCGACTAAAGTAATCATAAAAGAGAGAAAACATAATTCCTAATTATATCTAGAGGTGTCTTGTCCGTTCTTTTGGGAATTTTGTCGAGTTTGGCCCGATTGGTTCCGAGGAAAAAGGGGTAAAAAGTAACCCATGCGAATTTCATATCAATACCGCAAACAAGCAGCTCCTAGGGAGTTATGTTCAGAAGCAGTGCGCCCCAGACCCGTCAAACGAACTCACCAATTCTTAGCTCTTTTAACACGTTACTTTTACCATCTTGACCCTCCTCCCCAAATCTAGCCAAAATTAATCAAATTCCAGAAAGACAGAAGACTTATGATGTATGCCAAAGCAAGTGAAATTGGCTCGGATAACCCTGTACAACTGAGACGAAAAAAGCGCGATTTACTGACGGAAAATTTGCATCAAGATCGCAGTGCGGTGAAGGGCTTCGATGAGATTGTCTCCCAGTTTTGGCAACTCTGGCAGGAAATGCACGACCCATTGTATCGCTGCTGTCTGAAGTTGATGAATTATAATTCTACGGATGCGGAAGATGCTTTGAGCCAGGCGATGCTGAAGGCTAGGGAAAAGGTGCTGAAGTATGTGGGGAAAATCCACAATTTGAAAGCTTGGCTGATGCAGGTAACTCGCAATTTATGTATCGATATTATTCGCAAACGCTCTGGGGAAGCGGCGGGTGTAGATAGTCTTGAATGGGTGGGAGAAACGGAGAATGGGGGCCCGACAAGTGCGGTGGATACCCCGGAAAAGGTTTTGGAGAACGAAGAGAAGGCGATGGTGATTCGGGAGGCGATCGCTTCTTTACCGAAAAGGTTGCGCCATACGTTTATCTTGCATTTTTATCAACAGCTCTCCCATACAGAAATTGCTGAAGTCCAAGGTATCACCTACGAGAATGTTTGCAAGCGGATATCTTTGGCACGGAAAATCCTCCAAGAGAAGTTGAGTAGCTACTTTCTGGGGACGGATGGGGAGGTAAGTCAGAAGAAAAGTAGGGCGATTAAAACCACTGCTACACAGACATAATCTACCTGCGTGGGTTTCAAAACTACTGATTTGGCTTTAGTGCGATCGCACCTTGATTCCCCTCTTGCCGGCTTTTCTCGGAAGTTCCCTGCGGTTGTTGGCAAAACCTAAAAGTGTTGTCTCAAAAAATGGCTAATTATTTAGAACTTATTAATATCAAACCGCTATTGGCGGCTACATCTGGGCGACCTGAAATCGTAGTAGGAATCATTGATGGCCCTGTAGAAGAATCTCATCAAGATTTGCAAGCGGCTTCCCTACGCACGCTCCCTGCCGCATCAGAGGTGATTGGCCAAACTAAAGAGAGTATCGGCTGCGTGCATGGAACTTTTGTCGCAGGAATTATCTGTGCCCAACGAGGTTCCCAAGCTCCAGGGCTGTGCCCGGATTGTACGGTATTGGTGAAGCCTATCTTATGCGATACGGCGGATTTTGAGCAATGCCTCAAAGTTACTCCCGAGACTCTTGCCTGTGCCCTGAGGGAAATGATCGACGCTGGAGCTAAGATTATCAATCTTAGTTTGGGCCTACCCACCACGTCGCTCCAAGAGCAACCTTTTCTCCAGGAGGCTTTCGATTATGCCCTTCAAAAAGGAGTCTTAATCGTTGGAGCGGCTGGCAATCAAGGTCGAATTGGGCAAATGGCTCTGTTTGACCATCCTTGGACGATTCCAGTCGCTGCCTGCAATATGCAAGGAGACTGGCATTTTAAATCGAATAGCGGCATATCGGTAGGGAAATCGGGACTGAGGGCACCAGGGGTGAATACGATTAGTACCTCTTCGAGTGGCGGATATATGCCAATGACTGGCACTAGCGCAGCCGCACCTTTTGTCAGTGGAACGGCTGCCTTGCTATGGTCCCTTTTTCCCCAGGCTACAGCAGAGGAAATCCGTCGAGCTATCCTCCGTCCGGATATCCGCCGAACCAGTATGATCCCGCCTTTATTGAATGCTGAGGCTAGCTGGAAAGTGCTATCAAGCAGGGCAAATAACTAAAAAGCTTTACAGTCCCTAGAGGTAGACGGTTCTCGGTTGTCAGAAAACCCTTGTCCTGAGTCAATTCTAGAATTCTTGTCAGAAACCGATCAATAGAATCGTCTTGAACATGTACGACCAGATTATGTCATCAGACATTCAACTTTGTCATTCAACAAGGCTAGAAAAAAAATAATTTGGAAAAGGTCTTGCAATTTTCAGGGGTTTGTGTTGAGATAGATAAATGACATCACTTGACCGCAAATTTACAGCTAGCAACTGAGATTCAAATGGCTGGTAACACTGGCTGAAAATCAAACCCTAGTGTGATTTTTTAAGCGTTCGAGTGACAAGGTTGAGGAGACACTGTTAAAACTAAAATCCGATCGCGCTTCAATTCGCTTTCGGTTCTATCGCTGGTTCTCTGGCGATCGCCTCCCAGGCAAAATGATATGGAAATAATGATTAGGTAGGTCGAGTTTGAAATCGGGTTATTTAACGATTGTTGGGACGGGAATCCAATTTGTCGGTCAAGTAACCTTGGCGGCAAAGGCTTGGATCGAACAGGCTGATAAAGTCTTGTATGCTGTAGCCGATCCGGCAACGGCTGAATGGCTGCGATCGCTCAACGAAACCGCCGAAAGTCTTCCGTACAATACCAACAATCAATGGCGCAAACAAACCTATGGTGAAATGGTGGAGGTGATGCTCAATGCTGTTCGCCAAGGATTGGATGTGTGTGCAGTTTTCTACGGTCATCCTGGAGTTTTTGCTAATCCAACTCGTGAGGCGATTCGGCAGGCACGAGAGGAGGGATTCCGGGCACAAATGCTACCGGGAATATCGGCATCCGATTGTCTATTTGCCGATGTGGGAGTCGATCCGGGACAGTATGGATGTCAGAGTTTTGAAGCGACGGATTTTCTGCTTCGCGATCGCCAATTTGACCGCAGGAGCGCGTTAATCTTGTGGCAGATTGGGTTGATTGGGAATTTTAGCTTTTTTGAAGCCGAACGGGGTTCCCAGGGTCTAAAAGTTTTGACGGAGGTGTTAGAAAAGCATTACGATCGCGACCATGAAGTCATTGTCTATGAAGCCGCTGTTTATTATCCGGTTTGTCAGCCGATTATTGAGCCGATGCCCTTATCTAAGTTACCAGAAGCCCTGGTGAGTGAGGTGTCCACCCTTTATGTTCCTCCGCAAGGACAAATTCCTTTCAATCGGGAAATGATGGCACGTTTGGGGATGGTGAATTAAGATGAAAAGCCAGCAGATTGGACTCTTGTGGAGTGGGTTTGGGCAGAAGCCTTTGAGTGACAAGGTTGGGGACATAGGGCTAGAGGGCGATCGCCTCCCAAGTAAAATTATACGGAAAAATAACTAAGTAGGTTGAGTGTGAAATCGGGGTGTTTAACGATTGTCGGGACGGGAATCCAATTTGTCGGTCAAGTAACCTTGGCGGCAAAAGCTTGGATCGAACAGGCTGATAAAGTGTTATATGCTGTAGCCGATCCGGCAACAGCACAATGGCTAGTCTCCGTCAACTCTACAGCAGAAGCATTACCTTACAATCGAAACAATCGGCAGCGTAAAGAGACTTATGTCCAGATGGTAGAGTGCATTTTGGCAGAAGTGCATCGCGGTCTAAATGTTTGTGTGGTTTTCTACGGTCATCCCGGTGTCTTTGCCGATTCAGCTCATCAGGCTCTCAGACGAGCCAGACAAGAAGGATTTAGAGCACAGATGCTGCCGGGTATTTCAGCAGAAGATTGCTTGTTTGCTGATTTAAGTCTAGATCCGGGCAAGCGCGGCTGTCAGAGTTTTGAGGCAACAGATTTCCTGATTAGGCGGCGCAAGTTTGACCCAACTAGCGCTCTGATTTTGTGGCAGATTGCTTTGGTAGGAAATCGTGGTTTTTATGAGCAAGGAGGGCATGTACGCGGGTTACACGTATTGACAGAAGTTTTGCAAAATTATTACGCTTCCGATAGCGAGGCAATAGTCTATGAAGCAGCAGTTTATCACCCAGTTTGCGAGCCATCGATCCAGAGAATACCTTTGGAGAAGTTACCGGAAGCGAAGGTGACGGAAAGCTCCACTCTATACATGCCGCCCAACCCACCATTGGCCATAGATATGGAGATGGTAGAGCGTTTGGGAATGGATCTTTAGGGACAAAATAGACCTAGAAAGAAATGATGGGAAACAATGGACAAACTTTAGAGGAGTTAGATAGGGATATCACTAACGATCCCCAAAATGCTAAAGCATGGGCGGGGCGAGGCGAAACCTATCGGCTCATGAAGCGCTATCAGGAAGCTCTGGAAGATTTTAACCGAGCAATAGAGTTAAAGCCAGACTATGCTTGGGCGTTGGCTCACCGGGGAGAAACTTCTTTTTTGATGGACGCTTTTGAGGGAGCTATAGAGGATTTTAATCGAGCAATAGAGCTACAGCCCAACTACATTTGGGCGCTAGCCCATCGTGGCGTAACTTATGAGCGCATCGAACATTATGAGGAAGCTTTGGTAGACCTCGATCGCGCGATCGAATTGCAACCCGATTATGCTTGGGCGATCGCCTATAGATGCCGAACTTACGAAATGCTGAGGCGCTACGAGGAAGCTCTGGTGGAATTCGACCGGGCCATTGCTCTAGACAAGAGCATTATTAAAGAAAATTGGCTCGCCGAAAGAGGGTTGTTTCTCAGTTTTGTTGGACGATATGCTGAAGCAATGGAACACTACCAGCAAGCTTTAGAAAAAGACCCAGAAGATGGTTTAATTCTTTATTGGATTGCAACTCTCAAAGCTCGCTGGAAGGGATTAGACGAGGCTTTGCCAGAAATAGAGCGAGCCAAGTCAGTTTTGCAAGCTAAATTGGCTGCTAGTGGTTCGGAAGCTAGTGCTATTATTTACGAGCTTGGGGGTTTGGCAGCTACTCAGGGAAGAAAGGACGAAGCCCTTGCTTACCTGGAAGAATCCATAGTCGGAGATTATTTTTCCAGGCGCAGAGCTTGTCACGATTTTGCCTGGCTTGATTTACATCAAGAACCTCGTTTTCAAAAGGTTACAAATATTTGTTCTAATGGCCAAGAGTCATTCTATAATGTTGAGCAAGTAGGACAAAGACAAGCATCACACTAGGGAGGTTATAAATGTCACGAACAGCATTAGCTTTGGCGATGGAAGGTGAGAGGCGTCGTCTGCTCAAAGAATATGACAGCGCAATAAACTTTTTTACACAAGCAATTGATGAAGATTCTGGGTATGCTTGGGCTTGGGCTCACCGAGGAGCAGCAAAGGTAGAGCAATTCGGCATCGAATTTCCTGGCGGCAAAGATGATTTAGACAGGGCAATCTCACTCAGAAAAGATAGTTATCCTTGGGCATTCGCGAAGCTAGGTCAGTATTGGTTCCAGGCGAACAACTACGAACAAGCGATCGCCACATACAATAAAGCCCTTGAAAATAACCCCGATTACGCTTGGGCTCTCGCTCATCGTGGTTGGGCTTACTATTATCTTAATGATTACGATAGTGCAGAACGGGATTTTTCAGAAGCTATTAACCGAGCGAGCAATTATGCGTTTGCTTTTGCCATGCGTGCGGCAACTCATGGGCGAATGATATCAAAGAAGCTCGCAGAAATTCAAGATATGACAAATGCTCGCGAGAAAATAGAAGCCTATGAGTTCGTAGTAGAAAAATATCAGAAAGTAACGACTGATATGCTCATTGCCGTTCGGCTAGATAACACCATCTACGATCCAATCAGTCAGCAGGTTTCTGCTCAGGCTGCTAGCATACAACATGACCAGGGCATAGCTGTAACCAGCCATAAATTCTCTATAAAGTTATTAGAGGAAATACAAATGATGGAGGATCGAAGGAATCAAAAGACTTCATAAGAAGGTAGAAAAGAGAGATTCTAATACGAATGCTCGAAGACACTAACCTATAATAAAATCTTTGAGCATCAATGTTAATGCTATCTTGGCATCAAGGAAAATAAACATTTAAACAGTTCAAAAGGAGGCATAAAGTTGAACAATTTAGTCAATTTCTTGGCAGACTTAGCTGTAGCTCCCGAAAAACAATTAGCTTTTGCTGGCACTCCAAAGCAATTACTGGAGGCATCAGGATTAGCAGAATTGGATAAACAGCTCATCAAGAGGGGACAGAAGGACGACATTGCTATAGCCTTAGGTCGGGATCTATCCGTGTTGGCTATAACCGCCGCAGACCCAGTTGAAGATCCATTTCCAGATCCCGATCCATCAGAGCCATCAGAGCCATCAGATTCGGATTCGATCCAAAACTATCGGGGCTAAATTCAGAATTGTAAAGTCAAGGTTGCAACTCTAAAAACCTAATGGCGCTCATGCGTTTGTAGCTTCATTTGCTTCTCCTAGATCTTGGTAGCAATACGATCTCTTTTTAAGGCGATATCGATGGTTTTACCGTTAGCATCCCAATTATTTGTATCGTATTGAATTCTACCACAAGTCTAGGAGATTTCTTGATTTTTAAGGATGCTTTTCGCTAGCAATATAGGAATCATTCTACTTACGATAGACAGATTTGAATATAATATAGAAAAAAATTATGATATTTGTCTGGTCCAACTATCAAGTAGGAGTAAAATTATATGAAAGTAGCAACTCAATCGTTTATTCAGCTATTGATAAAAAAAATCAGCAACCTGTTATAATCAAAATTTTAAAGCACGCTTATCCCCCACCAGAAACAATTGCAGGGTTTAAGCGGGAGTATGAAATTATCAAAAATCTGAACGGGGAAGGATTAGAGGGAATCGTAAGAGTTTATAACTTAGAAAGTCACGACCGATTGATGATCGTCTTGGAAGACTTCGGAGGTCAATCTTTGGTTCAACTGAAGTTAGCTGGTCATATCGAGGTAAGCAACTTTCTTACTATGGCTACTCTAGTTACTGACATCATAGGGCAAATTCACCAAAGATATATTATTCACAAAGATATTAATCCCTCAAATATCGTCCTCAATCCCACTACAGGTGAAATTAAGGTAATCGATTTTGGCATTTCTACAGTGCTGTCGCGAGAAACGACAACTTTCTGCAACCCCAATACATTGGAAGGAACTTTAGCCTATATTTCTCCCGAACAAACTGGGAGGATGAACCGAGAGATCGACTATCGAACGGATTTTTACTCTTTGGGAGTGACCTTCTACGAGTTACTGACCGGGCAATTGCCTTTTCCCATCGACGATCCTTTAGAAATCGTACATTCGCATATCGCTAAACAACCAGTATCCCCCCACCAAATAAAATCGGAAATTCCCCAAACCGTTTCGGATATCGTGCTGAAACTAATGGCAAAAAATGCCGAAGACCGCTACAATTCAGCCTCCGGTCTCAAGGCAGATTTAGAGGAATGTCAAAGACAGTGGGAAGAAAAAGGCAAGATCGACACTTTTCCCCTGGGTCGCAACGATGTTTCCGAGAGATTTCAAATTCCCCAAAAACTTTACGGAAGGGACAGAGAAATTAACAGTTTGTTAAACGCATTCAATCGCGTTGGTCGGAGTACTAGGGAAATGATGCTGGTTTCCGGCTATTCTGGTATTGGTAAATCTGCCTTAGTTCGAGAAGTCTATAAGCCCATTACCGAAACTAATGGATACTTTATCGCGGGAAAATTCGACCAGTTTCAACGCAATATTCCGTATGCTTCTATTATTCAAGCATTCCGATCTCTAATTCGACAACTGCTCACCGAAAGCGAGGCAAAATTGGCTCAGTGGAAGCAGAAGCTTATAGATGCTTTAGGAATCAATGCTGGGGTAATAATCGAAGTTATTCCCGAAGTCGAAGCAATATTGGGCATGCAACCACCTGTAATAGGACTTCCGCCAGCCGAAGCCCAAAACCGCTTTAACCTCGTCTTCCAAAACTTCATTACAGTTTTTACCCAACCTGAACATCCCCTAGTCATTTTCTTAGATGATTTGCAATGGGCGGATAGAGCATCCCTGCAACTGCTAGAACGGCTGATAACTGCCCCAGATAGCCTGTATCTCTTCTTCATAGGAGCGTATCGAGATAACGAAGTAAGCGAAACGCACCCGTTAAGTCAGACTATAGAAGAGATTGGAAAGGCAGGAGCGACAGTAAGCAATATTTATCTACAACCTTTGGAGTTGCAAGAAGTAACTCAGTTAATCGGAGATACCCTCAATTTAGCAGCAGAGCGAGTAAAATTCCTAGCAGAGTTGGTACGAGAAAAAACCAGAGGAAATCCCTTTTTTGTCACTGAGTTTTTAAAGAATTTGTATGGGGAATCCTTGCTGAGTTTCAATCGCGATCGCTGCGAGTGGCAATGGGATTTAGAGCAAATTCAAGGTCGGCAGATAACAGATAACGTCGTCAAATTAATGGCTCTTAAGGTACAAAAGTTGCCGCTAGAAACCCTCACCGTTTTGAAGTTAGCAGCTTGCACAGGCAATCAGTTCGATTTAGAAACCCTAGCGATCGTTTTTGAAAGATCGCCCAGAGAAACAGCAATCGTTTTGAGAACTGCTCTCAGAGAGGGTTTTATTGTCCCCATCGGCGATGCTTACAAGCTGATGGAAATTGAGGTTGAGGGTCTCTTCAATCAGCTAGTCGCAGAATATAAGTTCGTTCACGATCGCATTCAGCAAGCCGTTTACTCCTTAATTCCAGAAGCCGATCGACAAGCCGTGCATCTGCGCTTGGGACAGTTACTCTTGGCAAGTATGAGCGATGGGGAGCGCGATCGGAAAATATTCGATATTGTCAACCAACTTAACAAGGGTCGCATATTAATCGGCGAACGATCGAGTCTAGATCAATTAGCAACCCTAAATCTACTGGCAGGGAAAAAAGCAAAAGCCTCAGCAGCTTATCAACCTGCGTTTAACTATCTACAAATCGGTCTGACAACGCTAGAACATGATAGCTGGCAAAATAATTACGATTTGACGTTAGAGCTATATATAGAAGCTGCTGAAGCAGCTTACCTATCTGGCAACTTTGATGATATGGAGTCGTTAGCTGAAATAGTCAAACAAGAGGCAAAGACGCTTCTAGATAAAGCTAGAGTATATAAAGTTAAAATAGAATCATACTACGCTCGCAATCAACCAGAAAAAGCTCTTAATACCGCTTTATACCTGTTAGACTTATTAGAGATTTACTTTCCGGAAAAACCAAGTCAATCGGATGTTACGCAAGCCTTTCAGGAAACACAATCGGCATTGGCAAAGCACAATTACTCGAATTTGCTGGAAATGCCGATCATGACCGATAAATTACGCTTGACAGCTATGAAAGTACTAAACTCATCATTTGCTGCTAGTTATATTATAGATCCAAATCTCTGTTCGTTAATTATTTTACAAACAATCAGGCTATCTCTAAAATATGGTAATTCTACTGAGACCGGTTTTGGCTATGCTTGTTATGCTCAAAGGCTCTGTAATTTTTGGGAAGATATAGATCGGGGCTATGAATATGCTCAATTAGCCTTAGATTTTCTGTCGCATTTTGATGCCAAAAAAATAGCAGCAAGAGTACTGCTGATGGTTTACGATCATGTCATACTTTTGAAAGAGCATATCAAATCAACCTTATCTCCGCTGGTTTTGGGCTATCAAATGGGAGTAGAAACAGGAGATTTTCCATTTGCAGCAATGTCGGGTTATTGTTCTTGCCTCCATGCCTACATAATTGGTGTGGAGTTAAGTTCTCTGGAACAAGAGTTCGCCCAATATGCTCATGCTATTGATAAGATTAAACAAGGAATAGTTTTAAATTGGCAAAAAATATACTGGCAAAGCATTCTAAATTTGATGGGTAAAAGCGAAGGAAAAACCCTTTTAAAGGGCGAGGTTTATGATGAACAAAGAATGATGCCTGTTCATATAGAAGCAAAGGATAGTGGTTCATTTCTTCATATTTATTTTAATAAACTCATGCTTAACTTTCTATTTCAACAAGAAAAAGAATCTTTAGAATATGCTGTCAAGTTAGAAGAATACATGGATGTTCCAGCAGGAATATTGACAGGAATACAACAAATGTATGACTCCTTGGCTCGGCTAGCAGTGTATCCTAGGTTCAACGAAGACGATCGCCAACAAATACTCGCAACAGTTGCAGCAAATCAAACCAAAATGGAAAACTGGGCGCACCACGCCCCGATGAATTTCCAGCACAAATACTATCTCGTGGAAGCCGAACGCGCTCGAGTACTTGACAACAACGGAGATGCCCGAGAATACTACGATCGCGCCATAGCCCTAGCCAAAGAAAACGAATACCTGAACGAAGAAGCCCTCGCCAACGAACTCGCAGGCAGATACTATCTGAGTAGAAACCAAAATCCTATTGCCCAACTCTACCTCAAAGAAGCCCATTACGCCTACCAGCGCTGGGGTGCAGTAGCCAAAGTACGAGATATAGAAACCCGCTACCCAGAATTTTTTCTTTCTACCAAATCCTCAACCTTAACCATCTCCAATACTTCGGGCAGAGATACTAGTTCCGGTAGCACGGAGTTACTGGACATAGCTACAGTAATCAAATCTACCAATGCTCTTTCCAGTGAAATTGCTTTAGAAAAGTTACTCGCAACTTTAATGAATATTCTCATTGAAAATGCTGGGGCAGGACGAGGGATTCTCATTTTACCTAGTAACGAAGATTTATTAATCGAAGCAATCAAAGAAACTGATTCTGAGCAAGTTCTGGTTTTGCAGTCCATTCCCATAGAGGCGTTTCCAAAGCTATCCTCAAAAATAGTGCGTTATGTCGCCCGCACTGGCGAAACAGTGGTTTTAAACAATGCGATGAACGAAGGAGACTTTACGAACGATCCCTATATTCAACAGTATCAATGCCAATCTATTCTTTGTGCTCCCCTGATCAACCAAAGTAACATTAGCGGAATTCTCTACCTGGAAAATAGTCTGGCGACTAATACTTTTACAAAGGATCGACTGGAACTGTTAAAAATCCTCTCCTCCCAAGCTGCGATTTCCATTGAAAATGCTCGCCTCTACGCTCAATTAGAAGACTACAGCGAAAGTCTCGAACAAAAAGTAGAAGAACGAACTCAAGAACTGTCTCAAACTGTAGAAGTTCTGAAATTAACTCAGGCGGAACTAAAAATCGAAAACGAGTTACTCAGAAGTGGAGAAGAACCCTCAACCTTTGACTATCAAGTCGGTGGAAGCCTGCCAATGGATGCGCCGACTTACGTCGTCCGTTCTGCCGACAGACAACTCTACAAAGCCTTAATCAAAGGAGAATTCTGCACGATTCTCAATTCTCGGCAAATGGGAAAATCTAGCTTGCGCGTGCAGATGGTGAAACAGTTGAAAAAGGCAGGCATTAACTGCGTAGCGATCGATCTGACTGGAATTAGCGATCGCCAAGTCCGTCCGGAACAGTGGTATGCGGGTTTAGCCTATTTATTGGTCAAAGCGTTTCGTCTCTCAGATACTGTTAATCTTCGCAGTTGGTGGCGCGATCGCGATCTCTTATCCTCGAGCCAACGTTTTTCAGAATTCATCGAAACCGTCTTACTCCCCAACATTCCGGGAAAAATTGCCATCTTCATCGACGAAATAGACACCGTCCTCAACCTAGATTTCGATACCGATCCCTTATTCAAAATCCTCCGTTACTGCTATAATCAAAGAGCCGAAATTCCCGATTATAACCGCCTCACTTTCATCTTACTCGGTGCCGCCTCTCCTTATCAACTCATTCAATCCAAAAGCAGCACCCCATTTAACATCGGTCAAAAAATTGAACTCGCCTATTTTAGAAAGCACGAAGTCCAACCCTTACTCTATGGGTTAAGCGAACGGGTGACCAACCCCCAAACCCTACTGACAGAAATCTTAGCTTGGACGGGAGGTCAACCCTTTCTCACCCAAAAACTCTGTCAGCTAATCCGCAACGATTCCTCCACTGTTCCAAGCAACCGCGAAGGAGAATGGGTAGAAGAATTAGTGCGATCGCACATTCTCACCGACTGGGAAACTCAAGACGAACCCCAACATTTAAGAACCATTCGCGATTACCTCCTCCAAGATAAACAAAAAGCGGTTAGACTGCTCGAAATTTATGGGAAAATCTTAGAGAAAACAGAGGTTATCACTATTGATAAGGTCGAACAAGCAGACTTGCTCATGTCTGGGTTAGTCATCAACCAAGGGGGTGTTCTCCAAGTTGGCAACCGCATTTATGAATCAATTTTTGATCGAGCTTGGATAGAAAAAACCTTGCATCGACTCAAACCTTAAGTCTCGAAAATAGTCAGTATATAACTGACAACTAGAACACACAACAGAACCTTGCAAATTCACCAATCCCAAACAGTGCAACCTAAACGCTAATTGCTGCTCTAACTCTATAGGTTGGTTTGCCTTCAATACCTCTTTATAAGCCACGGCTAAATCGGGATCTACTTTCAGGCTAGCCAGATGTTGGTGCAGGTGATTGTGATAGATACCAGTATCAGTTGCTGCCGTTTGCATCAATTCTTCCCAAGTGACAGTCTGTTGAGCAAGATGATAAAATCCCAGTCGCACTAGATAGGGATGACCTGCAACTAATTCCATGAATTGCTCTATCTGTTCCACTGAGAGGTCGAGTTGGTGGCGCTCCGCTAATTCTTCAACCTGAAACGACGTAAACAACGGCAACTTATGCACAAAACCAACATTGAACGGCGAGTGATTCGTCTTCAAAGCGAGGTACTCTTCGGTAGAGTAAACCAGGATTAAACGTAAGTTTTTCCAGAGTTCACTTTCGCCATCTCCAAAACTCGCTTTTTCGTGCCAATAACGCAGCATGGCAAAAAATTCAGCGGCAATTATTGGATATAAAAATAGCTCCTCAACCCGATCTAAAGCAATGACTAAAGGCGAATTGTGGTGAGCTTGTAAATAATCTTCAAGATAGATGGTACAATTACTTTTACTCCCCAAAAAATCGTCCCAGTAATCGTCGAGTTTGGATTCCCACTTCAGTGGGCGCGAGAGCATCAGGCAAAACGAGCGTAAGAAAGAATCTAGATCTGTTAAACACGCCCGATCGACTTGCTGCAAGTTTAGAGAGACAGTGCGGTAGCCTAACTGCCGAGCATGAGCTAATACCCTCACCATCAGGGAGGTTTTTCCCATGCGTTTAGGTGATTTGAGTCGGATCAGGCTTCCCGGTGTCGAAATTGCCGTGCAGGTCAATTCTTCAATCGGGGTACGCTGGATGTAAAACCGAGACTCTAGGGGAACGGGACCATCGGGGGATTCTAGGGGGTATTCCCGCATTAGAGGGGTTGCTTGTGCGATTAGTTCTCGTTCGAGGACGCTCAGGGAGCGCGGTTCCAGAATGGCACGGAAGGTCTTTTTAGTCAGAGTCTCGTTAAACAGGTCTGAAAGCAGCGACCACAACTTGGATGCGATATTCTTGAGGTGATCCTGTGTAAATCCAGATTGTTTGGCTATTTGAGCAAAGGAATATCCCTCCCAGGATTGATAAAGCACTATTTTTTGTACTGGTCTTAATTGTTTGTGGTATTTAGCGCCTATTAATACCCATAGCTCATCAATAGTCATAAAAGGCGAGAGTTATCTGTTTTTTAGGAGTTTGCGACTATCTTATACCAATTTTGCAGACAAGATGCAAGACCTGGTGGCTGGAAGTTTTCAAGGATTCAGTGATTTAGAACGAAAGTAGGGATTCGAGACTATTGGATTGTGAATGTGCAAGAGGGGAAAATGTTTGGCTTTACGATCGCCCCCGATCGCAGTTCTCGCCCCCCTTTAAACATCGTAAACATTACTTATATTATCATTGAAAATACTTAGGCAAGTTTTAGAGCGATCCCGCCAACAAAACCAGTCAGTAACTCCTGCTTGGTTAATGGAACCATTCCCAACTTAAAATTACTGTCCTAAGTCAGTGGTTTCCGGTGCAGTTGTCTCTGGGTTCATCACTTGCGCTAACAGTGCTTCATCAACTTGTGCTTTCAATTCTGCATTCGTCGGTAAATTACGGGTAATATCATTAAAGCGTGTAGGAGTAAAGCCATATTTGGCATTAATCTCTTTAGCTCGAGTACAGAAATTAACCACCACTTCCGTCACCTCAGAAGATAAACCGGCAAGACTCTGGGGATCGGTGCAAATAATAATCGGCGCTACACCACTATCAACTAAAGTTTGTACTTGGCCGAGAGCAACTTGGCGAATGGGTTCAAGTTCTAGGATAACTCTGGCATAATTTTGCACTTCTTCTGGGGTGAGAGTTACGGGATTAACCGGAGAAGGAGAGGAGCCAATCTCCTCTGGAGAAGAACCACAAGCAGTGATGGAGATCGCTAAAGCGGCGATCGCTCCCCAATTCCAGATTTTTTGTCTTAAGTTCACCATAGGACTGTATTTCAATGAGAGGAACCTAGCTACTATAACCGTTGAGGGGATAGGGAGATAAAGGAATCTTACAAGGGTAAGATTCATAATTTAGGCTTGACGATCCTCAGCCTCAATTCCCCATTCCCCATTCCCTAATACCTAGCGCTCTATGCCAACACATCCACCAAAATTTGGCGCACCCGCTCCAACTCTTCTGGAATAATTTGATGAGCCATGTCGAACTCTTCATAGGTTACTGCAATTCCTTGTTTTTGTAACGTATCTCTGGCCTGTTTTCCTTTCTCCAGGGGAACCATCGGATCGAAACGACCATGAAAGAGAAACACTGGAAGCTCATAGGAATATTCTACTTCTGAATGCAAATAACCACTCAAGCCAATTAACCCTGCTAACGGCAGGGTTAATCCCACGTGGAGCGTCATTGCTCCCCCTTGAGAAAATCCAGCTAAAACGGTTTTTTCTAAAGGGACTCCAGTTTGTTGAGATAACCCTTCTAAAAAGGCTTTAAGTTGTTTATAGGAGGCTTGTATTCTTTGAGAATCGCTAAATATTTTTTCAGGATTATTTAAGTCTAAACCATACCACATTAACCCTCCTGGAACTTCGGGATGGGCAAAAGGAGCATTGGGAAAGATAAACTGATATTCCGGTAAATTCAGAGTTTCAGCTAGGGGGTATAAATCCGGTGCATTTGCCCCCCAACCATGGAGAAAAATCACTAAACCCTGGGGAGGTTGGCTAGAAGAAGCAAATTCAAGATAATCGAGGGACATAGGGGATGGGTAATCGGTAATAGAGATCAGTTTAACTCGTTTGGGTTCAAGAGGATATCATCAGCGATCGCGTCTTGGATGCGATCGCTCTCCCCTCGCAATAATAAACAATCATCTGCTTCTAATTGCATAGCTGAATCCACCGGATTATAAAGTTTTCCATGGCGACGTACCGCTTGAATGACCACCTGATATTTTTGCCAAATGTCACGGGGAGTGAGCATAATCAAGGGAGATAGCTCAGAAAGAGTTAACCAATGACTGATCCCCTCGGCAAGGGCGCTACGTCCCTCAACTAAATCTCGAAAAGCTAAGATTTCTTCCGGTTTTCCGACGACTAATAATTGGTCACCGGAACGCAAGGTCATTTTATTTTTTGGATAATAGACCCGATCGTCACCTTGCTGAATAGCCATCACTGTCACTCCGGTTAAATGACGGATATCGGTTTCACTTAGGGTCATCCAATCTAAGGATGACGTTTCTGAAAGTTTTACCCATTCATGGTGCAAAGATTCAGTGGCATCATCCAGCCATTTCTGTTGCAGACCCATCAAATTTTCTGGACGGACACTGCGATAATGATCGCGATGAATCGCTTGAATAACCGATTGAATTGCCCACTGAGATTCACCTAATGTAGAAAGTAAATGGGCCCCCATTTCTAGGGCTGCTTCAAATTCCGGTTGCACGACTTCTTGGGCCCCGAGTTGGGTGAGGACATCAATTTCACTATTATTATGGGATCGGGCAACCACATCCAATTCCGGTGCAAATTCTAGGGCATGTTTGAGCAAGAGTCTGGTCGTGCCGGGATCGGGGAGGGTGATGGCTAGGGCTTTAGCCGTTTCTAAATGAGCTTTGCCTAAGACCAATTCGGAGTCAGCATCACCAAAAATATAGGGAATATTGTGATGTCTTAATCGTTGAATCGCAGCTTCACTATTGTCAATAACTAAGAGGGGATGTCCTTGATTATGCAATATTCTAATTAGGGCTTGTCCGACTCGCCCATAGCCAGCGATGACAACATGATTTTTAATCGTTTCTGGTAAGGAGAGAGCTTTAATTTCTTGTTGACGTAGGAGTGGGTTGAGTCCAGGGATTCTATCCATAAATTGGGCTAACCGGGGGGCAAAGCGAATGCTAATGGGGGTGAGCATTAAGGTAATGGCAGTTGTGCCTAAGATCAGGAGATATTTTTCCTCTGTTAACAGTCCCAGATCGAATCCTTCTAAGGCGAGGACAAAGGAAAATTCACCGATTTGGTTTAAACCCAAGGCAGCGATCGCGGCAGTTTTTAAGGAGTAGCCAAATTTGAGGACAATGGGGAAGATAATCAGGGCTTTCCCGAACATCACCATCAGCACTAATCCTAAAATAATGCCGAAGTTATCGAGCAAAATTTGCGGATCGATTAACATGCCGATGGAGGCAAAAAAGAGGCTGGCAAAGGTATCGCGTAAGGGGAGAACTTTAGCGAGGGCTTGATCGGCATAATCAATTTCGGCCATCATTAAGCCAGCCACAAAGGCTCCCATTTCAATGGATAACCCCAGATGGGCAGTAACCAGGGCAACACTTAAGCACAGAGCAATGGTAGTTAAGAGGAAGAGTTCGCTGCTTTCGGTGCGGGCGATGCTTTTGATCAGGGGAGGAACAACCCATCGTCCCAAGGCGATCGCCAACCCCAAAAAGATGGATACTTTGAGTAAAGCTGCTCCTAATGTAGACCAGATATGTTCAGGGGCATCTAATGCAGGTAAAATGGCTAACATTAACCCCAGAGCTAAATCCTGGGCAATTAAAATCGCTAACATCACTTGCCCATGAAGGGTATTAACTTCTCCTCGCTCGGCGAGCGTTTTCAGTACAACCGCTGTTGAAGAAAGTGACAAGATTGACCCCAAGAAAATTCCTTGCGTCCAACCGCTGACCCAACCGAGGACCGTTGAGGCGATCGCCACTAAACTTAAGGTTAAGCCAATTTGCCACAAACTCCCTTGAATGGCAATTTCTTTCACCCGCTTTAATTCTGCAAGGGAAAATTCTACTCCCAACGCAAATAATAAAAATGCAACTCCGATCTCCGCTAAGGGTTTAATCTGTTCCGTTTCTGCCAGCAATTGCAAGCCAAAAGGCCCCACCACAAACCCACTCACCAGATATCCTAACAGTACCGGTTGTCGTAGGCGAGTAGCTACATATCCTCCAAGAGCAGAAGCACCTAAAACAAGAGTTAAGTCTAGGATAAAGTGATGATCGGCTGCCATTTTTTTTAATATTTGAGAGAGATGGGTAAGCGAATTTTATGAAATTAATAAATAAAAATCCCCCCCGTACTTTGAATATCAATCACCCGACCAATGCCATCGCCTACCCGATCCGGTTGGTTCGTGCGAAGAATTTCAAACCGAATAGATGAACTAGAGTTTATGGTAATTTTGTATTCAAAGCTAATCTCTTCATTCCTGGGATCTAGAGGAATATAACCAATGGAAATATTCGCCTCTGGATCGGCAAGAACTATACTCGTTGTTTCCCCTGAACGTAAGGACTCTGGTACTTGTATTGGCGAGTCAGTAGTCAAGCCATAATCTAGATTTAGACCGGTTTGGTTGACCAGCTCAACAGTCATCGGAAATTGGGGATTGTCAACCCGGGCGATCGGTTGCCAAAATCCTTCTTGATAGGTATTTGCAGGAGGGGTTTGACTGACCGCATTCATCCCCATAGATAAAAAGAAAGATAAACTTAAAGCTATTTTGATTCCTGTTTTGATCATATTTTAATTATGAGGTAACACTCCTCTACAGTTTATCACTCCTAGGGGACTCAGAGCCATTCTTCTGATTTTTCTCTTCAGAAGCCCTGGAATTACTATCAGTTGGATTGGGGCGAGATTTCGGGGGGGCGGGTCTAGGAACAGATCTTTTTTTATTCGCTTGAAATTGAACTAATAATTCTAAATCTTTGAGGGATTTTTCAGCACTCTCGACTTTATCCACTAAAGAAGTAGCCACTTGACTTCCCGTTTGGGCAAATTCGGTAAACTCTTGAATTCTTTGGCGAAATCGATTCGCGAACCGTTTCATTTGTTGCCCCGCTTCAAAAGTTTGGGTAACCAATTGACTAATTTCTGAACTGACGCTACTAAAGCCTCTCATTTCTGAACTCATTTGATTGGCGATAATGGCCAGTTGTACGGCTAGGTGTCGCACCTGTTGACTGACTCTTTCAATCAATTTTGAGGTTTCATCAATCGTTTTAAGTTCTTCTTCTAACAGGTCTCCAGTTTTCACAATTTTATCGGTTTGATTACAAATCACACCTACGCCAGAGGAGGTAGCTCGAAATGCTCGTTTACCGGATTGGGATAAAAGTTTTCCAATTTGAATAAATCGATGATTTAAATCAGCAACCTCTTCATTTTTTTGCACTAATTCTTGCTGCTGTAATTCCAGGAGCTGATTGCGTTCATGGATCGCAGCCAATTGATCTTCAAGTAGTCGAGCATAGGCTTCTACTTTTTGATGCTCTCGCTCTAGTTTTATCGTGTTTCGTTGACCTTCAAGTTGTTTATTTTCTATTTCCCGGTTTAAGTCAGACAAAATTTGAGATTGAGCTAAAATAAGAGTTTGAAATTCCAATAAAAAATAGGCAGCTATCCCGGGGACACTAGCTTCTTGGAAAACAACTACAATGGGTTCATAAATAACTTTGGGATCGCGGGATAGAACAATGTTAACGGCTGTACCAATTTTTTCAGTATAGGAAAGCTGCAAACATTTCCCTTGGGTTTTCATATTATTCAAAAAAAAATGAATGGGGGTTTGTAATATTTTTTGTGTGCTGTAGCTTTCACTTAAATGTTCATAAAATAAACGCCGGGAAATCATGCCCAATAGTCGCTCAGAACTGGAAATAATTACACCGGCAAGGTCTGGACGTTGATCGAACTGATTTAAGACAACTTGAGTTAAAGTTGTCGGACTGACTTGAAAATCTTGGAGATTTAAGTCTAGTAAACAGGAATTTAGGGTAAGTTGAGCAGAATGGCTCATGGGTAATGGGGAATCGTTAATGGGGAATCGGTAATAAGTAATGGATCATAGGGTTAGTGTTTTTAATATACTCTCCGATCATGGGGTTCTGGTAGGGTGATAAGCATTATAGCAACGGCCAAGGTGGTTAGGAGTTACTGAAATTCTGACTCCTTAGCAACTCTAAGCCCATTCCCTATTCCCCATTCCCTATTCCCCATTCCCTATTCCCTATTCCCTATTCCCCATTCCCTATTCCCTATTCCCCATTCCCCATTCCCCATTCCCCATTCCCCATTCCCCATTCCCTATTTCTACGTGTTATATGAGGCTATAGAGCAACCACAAGATGACCAATTGATGGCTTGTTGAAAATGGGGATGTTTCAGTAATTGGGTAGCCGATCGGGGGATCAGGGGGCGAGAAAAGAGATAACCTTGTGCATATTCACACCCAAGCTGTTGCAGTTTGCAGCATTGAGCTGGAGTTTCAATCCCTTCACAAACGAGTTGTGCCCCTAGGTTATGGGCGAGGGTGATGATGGTTTGGGCGATCGCCTCTTTGCTAATATCTGTTTCTATACCATCAACAAATTCCCGGTCAATTTTAATCATATCAATGGGCAGTTGGTGTAAGCGACTGAGGGAGGAGTACCCGGTGCCAAAGTCGTCAATAGACAGTTGCAAGCCCAATGCTTTGAGTTCATGCAAGATGGACGCATCAAATTGAGAAGTTTCCAGAAAGCTCGTTTCGGTAACCTCTAAATTTAAGCAATCACCGGGAATATGATGCGATCGCAATAATTTTTCAATTTGCTCAACTAAATTCGTCTGTTTCAGTTGCAATAAGGACAAGTTTACATTCAACACGATCTCTAACCCCTGGGAGATCTCGGCTCTCCATTGCTGCAATTGACGGCAACTTTGCTCTAAAACCCACCATCCTAAGGTGCTAATTAAACCAATTTCTTCGGCCACGGGAATAAATTCTCCCGGTGAAATCCATCCTTTCTTAGAATGTTTCCATCTCAACAAGACTTCAAATCCTTTTAATCCCCCTGTTCTTAAGCAGACTACCGGTTGATAGCATAAAGATAATTCTTCTAACTCTAGGGCACGAGTGAGATCGTGTTCTAACTGCAACCGAGCTAGGGCGCGAGGATGCATGACTGTTTCAAAACAGACAAACTGCCCTCCTCCTTGTCCTTTTGCCTGATACATGGCGAGATCGGCATCTCGTAAGAGTTCTTCTGGGGAGTGATAATCCTGATGCCCTAAGGTTATGCCAATACTTGCGCCCAAAGAAAACTCATAATCTCCCATCCGGAAGGGAGTTCGCATCAGGGAGACTAACCGTTCGGCAGCGGCGATCGCCTCTTGAGGATCGCTCAGGGACGTTAATAATACCGCAAATTCATCCCCCCCAAATCGAGCTAATGTATCTTTAGGAATCTCCCGATCCAGGTGACAAAAAGACTCTCCATGAATTCCACTCAGGGAAGTTTGTAATCTCTGAGCCACCTGTTTTAATAAATCATCACCGACCAAATGCCCCAGACTATCATTGATAATTTTAAACCGGTCTAAGTCAATAAATAGAATGGCATATAAGCCAGTCTCTTGCAATTGATAGGCATGGATCGTCTGACCTAGATGATCGATAAACCACGTCCGATTTTTTAAACCCGTTAGTTTATCATGGTAGGCATCATAGTGCAGTTGTTCCTCCGCTTGACGACGAGCACTAATATCTTCTACGGTTCCCTCATAATAGATAATATGTCCTTCCTCATCGAAAACCGCTCTTTGAGTCTCTGAAATCCAGATTATTTCACCGTCTCGTCGATAAACCTCAGACTCAAAATCATAAACAATTCCCTGCTTTTTAGTCAGGTCTTTGAGCTGTTGACGACGAGTCGGATCGACATAAAGTTGGCGATCGATATCGGTCAAGCACTCGATCAAGGATTCTGGGCTATCATATCCATAGAGATGAGCTAGAAACCGATTAGCACTTAAATAATTGCCATCGGGTGTACTTTGAAAAATTCCTTGACTAATATTTTCAAAAATACTGCGATATTTTAACTCACTCTCGCGCAGGGCTAATTCTGCTTCTTGGCGTTTCAGTTCTTGGTGATGATCTGTAATAAAGCGAGAAATATCCTTAGCCATTAACTCAATCATCTCGCGATCGGCTTCGGTAAAGGGTTGGTCGCGGACTTCCGGAGAGAGAAAACTCAGTACTCCATAGATTTTATCTTCCACAATGATTGGAGTTCCTAAGTAAGATTCTAGCTTGAACGTTTTATAGGGAAAATATTCTTTCAGTTTTGGATAGTCTTCAATATTCCCAAAACTAATGGTGTCCTGATGATCAACCACTTCCGAACAGTATGTATCGGATACATTAAAACACATTCCCGGTTTTAGCGGTAAATCACTTTGCACAAATTCTAAGCAAATAATCTCTTGATTGAGATTAGCAATAAATCCCGTTGTCAATCGAAATAGTTGACATCCAGCTTGTAAGTAAGCCGCAAACAGTTCCTCAAAATCTTGATAATTACCGGTACTCAGGCGGTGGAGATATTTCAGCCGGGTACTCAATTCAGAAAGTTTTTCGGCTTGCTGGTAGCGTTCAGTTAAATCTAAATCAACACAGTATAATTCTGGTTGTCCTTGAGCATTGTACAGGAGGACATAGCTAGAGAAAATACGGATTGCTTCTTGGTTATGGTTTTTGACAATTAATTCTCCTGGAGCTATAGGAATTCCTTGGGTAATCCAGTTATGATACCCTTGGCGTAGATAATCGGCTGTTTCTGGGGTAAGAATTAGCTCTTCTAGATTTTTACCGATCGCCTCTTGAGGAGAATATCCATATAAATTTTCACTTGCCTTATTCCAGAAAAAGATATTGAGGTCTCGATCGTATCCCTGTACTGAAATTAAAGGCACTTCTTCAAATAAGCAACGAAATCGTTGCTCGTTTTCCCTTAATGCTGCTTCACTTTGACATCGTTCAATAGCAATTGCTGCTAACCGGGTGGCAGACTCCATCCGTTTGTGATGTTTCTCTTTGGGGAGACTGGGGAATTGAGCATAAAAACAAAATGTGCCCAGTACTTGATCTTGTAATGATAATACAGGAACCGACCAAGCTGCTTGTAAGCCATAGGATAGAGCTAAATCTTTATAGTTTTTCCAGAGGGGATCGGTGGCAATATTTTCTACGATCACAGGTTCCTTTCGATAGGCGGCTGTACCACAAGATCCGGAACCTTCACCAATAGCTACGCCATCAACGGCTTGGTTGTAATTGGGGTCTAACTGCGGAGCTACCCCTAACCTTAAGCAGTTGTTTTGTGGATCTCTCAATAGGATCGATCCGAACAGTTCTGGAGCTTGGCTTTCTAAGGTATTAATCAGTAAGCTGAGGGTTTCTTGGAGAGGCGCATTTTTGGCGATCGCCTCTAGAATCTGTTTTTGCCCATTTAACCACAGTTCATTATATTTGCGATCGCTAATATCTGCGATCGTTCCCATCATCCGATAAGGACGATTATCATTGTCTTTCAATACGGTTGCGCGATCGAGTACCCAAATATATTGACCATCACTACGACGGATACGAAACTCTAGTTCATAGCTATTGCCAGTTTCTAGAGCTGCATCAATCATTTCTTGATACTTCTTTAGATCCTCTGGATGAATCAGAGATTGAACCCTCTCCAAATTGGCTTCAATTCCTTGAGGGGGAAGACCAATCAGAGTATACATTTTTTCGTTCCATACCACCTGGTCAGCTTCCACCTCCCAGATCCAAACCCCATCCGTTGTAGTTTCCATCAAGAAACGGAATTGAGCTTCTTTGATTTTTGTATGGATTGGTTTCATTTCCCCCATCATCCTTGTTATTCCCCCATAGATCTCCGATTATTCAGCCAATATCAATACACCCTTAGCCAAAATGGCCCATTGAAACTCTAATCCAAGGCTAAGGCTAACCTTGGGCTTGATGCTCAATCCAGGGTAAGCTAAATAATCGATCAGATAAAGTCTATGATGTAATCACTTATGCGATCGCCTTCTCTACTTCGTTCTGTGCAACTCGCTCTAGTGGCGCTGCTTCTTATCCTTACCTCTTGGAGCATCGCCCCTGATGCCTTGGCACTCACTCAAATTAAACTCTCTGACCTCTCTTACGAAACTTGCCCTCCAGAAATGGGTGAAGGAGCTGTCACCAGCGGGGGTTTCTCTCAAAGAGCAAACTGCTTTCTCATCCATGGAAAAGCAACGAATCCAACCGGAAAAACGGTTTATGATGCCGATATTTTTGGTCGCGTCTACGATGCCAACCGCAACCCTGTCATGCAAAATCGGACTCGTTTGGGGTTAATTGAAGAAGTGCCACCGGGAGTCAGTGACTTTGAACTGAGAATCTCAGTGGCCGCCGATCAACCGACTCCCCTAATCCTAGAGCAATTCAAGGCTGCGGGGTTTGGGGGTCGAGTTCGGCGCTAGAAGCCCAATGACCCTCCTGATGCAAAGGATACCTCAAGGGTATTAAACACATTGGCTAAAAACTGGAGCAAGAAGATCGCCAAAATGGGGGAAAAGTCCAATCCCCCCAGGGGCGGAATGATCGACCGGAAAATATTCAAATAGGGATCGGTAAGCTGACTCAACAGAGAAAATGGGGGGTCAAACCAGTTGATACTGGGAAACCAACTCAATAAAACTCGAATAATCAGCAGGACAAAGTAAATGTTACAAAATGTCGCTAGGGTGCTGGCAAGCAAGTACATGGGGATGTTATTCCTCTAAAGATTTACAGGATCACTTGTTTTCTAATGTACCGGATCGCTTCCCAGAAGTGGCAGAGCAATTCCCGAACCGGTTGGGATGGGGAGATGAGAACAGTTCGACATGCAGACGCAGGGATGGGAGACGGGGAAGATGGGGGGACGTGGAGATGCCCTAATTACCCATTCCCCATTCCCGATTACCCATTAGTTTCTGGGTCAGAGGAGACCTTATTCATGGTTCCCAGTTGGTCACGCACATCATCAATGGTTTCATTGAGTTGGGCGATTTTGGTTTCTAGGCGGCGACGAGCTGCTTCAATCTCGGCATCAGCTCTAACATCAAGATTGGGGTTTTGGAATTGATTTGGGCTATTCCCATTTAAGATTTCTTCAGATTCTAGGTTTTCATTCCGACGATTGGCTAGGGTTGCCCCTAAGATACCGCCTAAAACACTCCCGACAATGGAGCCGAGTAGAAATCCGCTGGCAAAGTTGTTATTAGATTGAGTCATAGGATCGGGTGAGGTGAAGCTTTATTTCTAGGTTAACGGTTATGGGGGATGAATGAGCGATTTTATAGCAGTACGCCTTTAGGTTAGGTTCCAAAGGTGCGATCGCCAGCATCCCCTAATCCCGGTACAATAAATCCTTGCTGATTCAATTCAGGGTCAATACAGGCGGTATACACTTTAAGAGCCGGATACTCTTCATTGAGCTTTTGCAGGGCTGGAGAGGCAGCAACTACGGAAACAATACGGACAAATGCCGGATTAATGCCTCGTTGGGTGAGTTCTTGTAAGGTCAAGGTAATGCTGCCTCCGGTTGCAAGCATCGGTTCTGGAATTAAGATCCGAGTTTCTGGGGCAAACTCTGGGGGCAGTTTATTCAGATAACAACTTGCTTCTAGGGTTTCTTCATTGCGAGCCAGACCCAGATGGTAAACTTTCGCTAAAGGGAGCAGGGCTTGGGAGCCTTCTAGCAGAGCCAAACCTGCTCGTAGGATAGGAACGACAGCCACGGGAATTTCTGGGTTAACTAGAGTGGCTGCACAGGGAGCTAGGGGGGTTTCGATGGTGGTTTGGAATGTGGGTAACCAGTCTCGCACTGCTTCGTAGGTAAGCCAGCGTCCCAGTTCCGTCATGGAAGTCCGGAATAGGGCGCTAGGGGTTTGGCGATCGCGAGCAACAGCCAACCAATGTTGAATTAGGGGATGGGGAGGGACATGAACGTGCAGTTGAAAAGTCATGGGTGTGTGAGGATAAACCAAAGAATAGTTTACAATTAAATGTTGGACTTCTAAATATTTATTTCCCTTCCTATAGTCATGTCTGTTGAGTCTTCTTCCCCCGATTGTGATGTGATCGTGATTGGTTCCGGTATTGGCGGACTGGTCACCGCGACCCAACTCGCTGCTAAAGGCGCTCGCGTTTTAGTATTGGAAAGTTATTTAATTCCAGGGGGAAGTGCGGGCTATTTTGAGCGCAATGGCTATCGGTTTGATGTCGGAGCCTCCATGATTTTTGGCTTCGGCAAACAGGGAACGACCAATTTACTCACCCGTGCCCTGGATGCAGTGGATATGAGTTTAGATACCTATCCCGATCCCGTACAAATCCATTATCATCTTCCAGGGGGTTTAGAGCTAAAAGTCCATCGGGAGTACGAGGCGTTTATACAAGAATTGGGCGATCTCTTCCCCCACGAACGCAAAGGCATCCGCCAATTTTATGACGAATGCTGGCGCGTGTTTAATTGCCTCAACGCCATGGAACTCCTCTCCTTAGAAGAACCCCGATATTTAATGCGAGTATTTTTCCAGCATCCCTTGGCTTGCCTGGGTTTGGTGAAATATCTCCCACAAAACGTGGGAGACATTGCCCGTCGCTATATCCGCGATCCGCAACTGCTCAAAGTCATCGATATTGAATGCTATTGTTGGTCCGTTGTCCCCGCCCAACTCACCCCCATGATCAATGCCGGGATGGTCTTTTCTGACCGCCATTATGGAGGCATTAACTATCCCAAAGGCGGAGTCGGACAAATTGCTGAAAAACTCGCTGAAGGACTGGAAAAAAAAGGCAGTCAAATCCTCTATAAATCCAGAGTTAAACAAATTCTCCTCAAGAACAACAAAGCCATCGGGGTAGAATTAGTCAATGGCAAACGCTACACCGCTCGCCGTGTTGTTTCCAATGCCACCCGGTGGAACACCTTTGAATCCTTACTGCCTTCCGAAACCCTACCCCCAGCCGAACAAAGCTGGCAAGAACGCTACCAAAAATCCCCCAGTTTCGTCAGCTTACATTTAGGAGTAAACGCTTCTGTCTTGCCAGAAGGCACAGAATGCCATCATATTTTACTTGAAGATTGGGATAAAATGGAAACCTCCCACGGGACAATTTTTGTCTCCATTCCCACCTTGCTCGATCCTGATTTAGCCCCTCCCGGTCATCATATTATCCACACCTTTACCCCCAGTTGGATTGACCAATGGCAAGGACTAACTCCGAAAAAATATGAAGCCCAAAAAGAAGAAATTGCCGATCGCATCATTGAACGATTAGAAGCTATTTTTCCTGGATTAGAAGCGGCATTAGACTATGAAGAAGTCGGGACCCCGCGCACCCATCGCCGTTTCTTAAACCGCCAAGATGGAACCTATGGTCCCATTCCCAAACGTAAGTTATTAGGATTATTAGGAATGCCTTTTAATCGGACAAGTATTCCGGGATTATATTGTGTCGGAGATAGCACTTTTCCCGGACAAGGCTTGAATGCAGTTGCCTTTTCTGGATTTGCTTGCGCTCATCGCATAGCGGTAGATTTGGGGTTGTAGGGCTTTGCTAGGGAATGGAGAATGGGGAATAGGGAATAGGGAATGGGGAATGGAGAATAGGGAATAGGGAATAGGGAATGGGGAATGGAGAATAGGGAATGGGGAATAGGGAATAGGGAAAACTGGGTTCCACTCTTTCGTTGAACTGGCTATAATTCAGAACATCATCAAAAACCTAAAGAAGACATGCCGTCAGAAGATCCAGAAACTTTATCTTTAAGCGATCGCTACTCAGCGTTTATCGAGAAAATCGTTACCGATACCCTCAAAGGAAAGATTGGTTCAAAAGAGTATGTTTATCGGCAAGTGGTAGCACAGCTAGGATTGGTACGGGGTACGGGGGAGATTTTTGAACGATGTTTAATCGAAAAAATAACGCTGACTCAAAATAAAGTGGAGGCTGAACAGGATGAGTTAAAGCAAGCAAAAGCCCAGCGTCAAGTGAGAGCGCTTCGCACTTTAGAAGAAGCATGGAATCGATATCAAGAGACTCAAAGGACGGAAAATGCTTGTAGCGATGCTGTCACGAAATTAATCGATGCAGATGATGGAGAGCGCCTATCCGTTCTCCTGGATATTCTCGATCCTAACCAAACGAATGCCTTCAGCAATAAGGAGATTGCATCTTTCGCAAAAGAGCTAGAACAAGTTCAGGAATCCGATGACAATACAGTTGCTGAACTTCACACTCTGGCAGCAGGATTGAAACAAGGATTGTCAGCGTCTACTTCTCTGGATTTGATGGGATGGTTATACGAGCAGCGTCAATTGGGATTTGCATCCAAAATAGGGGCGAATAATCCTTGGGGATATTGGGCAAAACAAGTGAGCAGTCCATTGTCCCAATTGTTCTTCACTGAACAATCGAATAATCAATCGGCGGCATCTGTAGCTCAACAACAAACCCGTCTAGATTGGAGTGCTTGGGTAGAGTTAATTGTCTTATTGCGAGGCATTCAAGAGGGTTTAGTGAGCTGGTTTGACAAACAACCCTACAATATTAAAGCGGGCAATGATGCCGCCGCCTCCACCTTTCTCACGTTTGCGATTATCTGGTGCGAATTAAGCAGTGGATTTCGGCAAGCAGAGCAGCTTTCAGCTTCCGATCGCGATCGCCTGGCGGATGCTTGTTTTCAAATTGGGCTGCAAATTTTACGCTCTTTTGCTCAACGAGATAATTTCCCCATCTATGGTGGTGTCTTTGCCTCTTTTACGGGTAAAACGTTTCGCGAAACCATTGCCTATCTCGATCGCCCCCTGAAAACGATCGAGAAAAAGCAAGAAAAGGCACGTATCCTGACTGTATTGGGCTATTCGCAACAGTGGATGGGCGATCGCGATCGCGCCCTTGTTTTACACCAAGAAGCCCTCGATTTAGCCCGTCAAGAGTCCGATCGCAACTGTGAAGTGGCAAATTTGAACCACTTGAGTCGCTTGCAGCTCAGTCTAGGGCAATTGGCGGAGGCGATCGATTTCGGACAACGGGCACTCTTGTTTGCGCGTCAGATTGGCGATCCATTGGGGGAAATTAATGCGATCGCCAATTTAGGCTATGCAGAAGTCCGTCAAGCTCAACAACAAGAACATGTTTCTATCTCAAACATAGAAGCTTGTATCGAAAGGCTTCAACGTGGAATCAAGTTATTAGAAAAGCATCAAGATTTGATCTCAGCAGTCTTTTGTTATTTGGGCATGGGAATCGCTCATTTAATCTTAGATCGGAGCAATAATGCCCAATCCTATTTGGAAAAAAGTCTAGCCCTATCCATTCAATTCGGAAATTTGGAATTGGAAGGCTTAAGCCATGCGAATCTCGGTGAAGTCAACTATCAACTCAGTCAACTTCCCTTGGCTGTATTCCACGCTTGTTTAGGACTGTATTTATTAGAGCAAAAAAATGCGATAGAGAAACGGCAAGTAGCGAATTTAGTCGCCATCCTAAAGGGAAACTTAGGGGCAGAAGCATTTAAACAGATCCTTCAACAACAGCGATCGCAAATTATGGCTAGGATTGGCCTAGATGGGTTTGATTATATTATCGAATAAAAGAGGTATTATAAAATCTTGCGTAAAGGAACGTTGAGAGCAACTTTTGTACTACATTTTGTCGTGTCAAATGTGGGTTCTATGGCTCAATTCAGTAGATTCACCGTGCCTAACTGAAGGAAGTTACGTAGTTTCAGCGCTTCTTCATGAAATCTTCATAAAAATACGGTCAAACTTCATCAAAGCTTTACAGACATTCCCTAAATTTACCACTAAGCTTTCTATATTGAAGAATTGAAAATTGAAGAATTGAAAGCGTTTTCTTCAGAAGAAGACGATCTAGAGCTTCCTGTAAACTTGGATGTTCAGTTGCAAGAAGATTCTATTGACGAGCAATAAGGGAGGATAGAGAGGAGCATTTCCCTTGGTGTTCTAATCTATTCTAATCTATAAGCATCTCTATTTCGAGTATTGACTCTAGGGAATAGGGTGATTTGACTCGATGAGTTTCCCCATTGCAGAGCAGGAAAAAGCAGACAGAGGATTCTATCCTATTGCTTAATTTAACATCACCCGCAAATTTTGGCATCGGAGTAGCTCCACTACCGATAAACCATTTCTCCCTTCAATTTGAGCGATATGCTCGATCGCCTTTAACAAAGATTTAGTTGCTTCGAGTTCCGTATATCCGCGCCGACTGGCTACTCGAATTGCCGCTTTATCGCCTTCAATCATCACATCCCGTTGGCGATTTTTACGTCGGATTTGCATCACTGCCATTGCCGTTAGTCCTCCACTGGCGACCATTCCTACGGCATCCGCTTGCATCATTTCTATCACTGTTCCCAGGAATCCCACTGTCACCAATCCTTGATAGAGATTGGGTTTAAACCATTCCACCTGGCAAACCCAACAAACGGCTTGTAGGACAGCTAAATCTTGTTCTGCCAACGGTAATTGGCGCAAAAGGTCAAAATTGATATAAATCGGCCGCGATCGCCTCCAGGGCAAAGGAAAGGGGGCCTCAATCACCTGGGGTTGTTCCGGTTTACCGATCAATTGTACAAACATGCGCCCAGAAGCGGGCATCAGTTCCATGAGCCGAGACAGTTCCGGGTCGCGATCGCGGTACATTATTGTGGGGTAACCTCCAAACCATCAACCAAAGTTGCCAGCAGATTCGGTACTTGCTCGGCTCCTGCTTCCGTGGCTGCAATTAAAACCAAATAGACATCCTGTTCCTGTTGAGTCGAAATCAGCGTACCACTCATCGGTTGGCTATTACGTCCTTGGGTTAAGCTTCCTGTCCAAGGCACTTGTACGATGCCTTCACCTAGGGGGATATAGCTTTGAGCTAGAAACCCCTCACCACCTTGCAATTCTTCAACCGCAATTTGGGCCAAAATGCCATTAGTGAGCCGTTGTTTTGTCAGTCGAGGTAAGCGCACAACGGTATAAGCCATTTGTCCATCCGGGGATTCAAACAGAGGATCTTTGCCAGTTGAACTCACCTTATAGTCTTGAACGATCGCGATTTGATAAAAGCCATTGGGATCTTCATACGTCCCCCCAACCTCTAACGGCGGTGCAGTTGGCTCTTCAATCGCTGGAGTCGGTTCTGGACTTGGAGGAGCGGGAGGGGGAGGTAAGGGAGAAGGGGAAGCTAGGGGAGTGGGAGCCAAAGGCGCTTCTGGACTTGGAGAAGCTTGAGGCGATGGAGAAGCGTCCGGAGAGGGTAAAGGAGGCGGTTCCGGTAAGGTTTCTGGGGTTGGAGGACTGGGGACTTGCGCGATCGCGGGTTGCTCTAGGGCCAGTTGTCCCTGAGAATGAGACCCATAGGAGTTACCCAGGATTAACCCTAGGGCAACGATCGCCATTAAACCAATCAGCCAAAGTCGATGGGGTTTGAGTTTGAGCATGGGATTTAAGTTGAAGATGGGACTTAGAGCGCTAGGTTTGGTGTTCAAGTCCCCTAGGATTTTGTAATCCTAAATTAATGGAATGGCTGACGCAAGTCAAGGATGCTCGTCGTTATCAGCAAGAGTGCGGCGATCGCACTCTTTCCACACATGATACGCCACAACGATTGCGCTCAGGCTAAAGCCTAACGAAGCATCTAGGATGAACCCAACCAAATTGGGAAGCACAAATTCAGAGATTAGAATTAAGATCTTTTGTTGTCGTTTTTGAGAAGTCATAACCATTAATTTCTGACGCTCATACTTCCCTTTTAGCTCTCCATTTTTATAAAAAACTGCTCAGAAAAAACAGGCAAATAAATCGTCACAAAATTATTTCCCTCTCGTAGAGCGCCTTAGAAAAACACAAAAAAAATCCTCTCATCATCCATTGAAAATCGACAAGAATAAATCAAAATATAGAGAAACAAAACGAAATAAAAATCACCAAAATTCTCTCTTCAAACACCAAATGGTAGGGCAAAACCATGGTCAATTCTCAACCGCAGACCTTGCAAGAACAATTCCTCTTGCATCCGAATAATTTCGAGAAGAAAAATTCAGCCATTGCTAGACAAATTGACAAAGAATTAAACGGTACATTTAATCTCAATGGCATAGGAGGAACTCTTGGCGCAGTTATCGATCAAATCGTCAATACGTTTCGCGAACAAATGGAACGTGATGGGGTCAATCTTGAGGGTTTGCAGCTCAAAAAACGGGGTGCGCCGGATGTTTCGCCCTGGCAAAGGTGTTATCATTGGCTCTGGGATAAAGCCTTTCCTCGGTGGGGGTTTACGAAGTTGCAGAAGCAGAAGCAAGTCGTCTCGAAACCTGGATGGTTGGAGCTAGTTCCCAACCAGGAAGACCGTTGTATTGCGGTGGGTAAACCGAATAATCCGACCCAAGAATTACGAGCGAATCAGGGATATTTATTCCAATTGCAAGTCTCAGTTCCGGGGTATTTGCTCTTGTTGCTCCGGGAAAAAAACTGACACCCTAGTGTCCGGCGATCTGGGCAAATGTTTTAAGATCTGTAACTCTACATCCATTGATCTATCTCGCTTTTAGCTATTGATACTCTATTTTATTCTATCTTCATTCTCGGAGAGTGACAGAAGAGGGTTAATCGCTAATGTTCTACCGGAAGAGTGGGCAGATTTATAGACTCAAGGTCATACAGTGTTACTCACTAGGGAATAGGTTTGGTAAATTGCAAGATATACTAACTGCCAAGGCAGCTATTGTATAAAAAAATACTTAAAAGAGGGAAGACGCTTAAAAGCGAGACGGTATAACTGTATAAGCAATAGATCCTGTAATATTTGAAAAAATTTAACTGGTTATAAGGCTTACACTCCATAGATTGTTTAGCCAAAGAAAATCAACACTCGAAGGCATAAAGCCACAATAATCTATGGCATTCGATGTGAAAAGAACTGTGATATTTGGCTTTTGGCAGTAAACTGGAAGATACGATCAACATGAAATGATTAACCATCTATAGAGCCTCAAGAGAAACTGATGGTGGCAAAAGTCCTTAATTGGTAGGTTGAAGGAATGTGGGCAAAGTTGAGCAGTATAATCAAGCGACGGGGTAAAGTCTGGCTCACTGCTACTAGCATGACTGTAGCGATCGTTGGTGTGCGGCTTACAGGGGTATTGCAACCTTTAGAGCTGGCGGCATTCGATCAAGGGTTTCGCTTGCGTCCTGTAGAAGCTAGAGACGATCGCATTATCATTGTTGGCATTAATGAGACGGATCTGCAAAGTGTGGGAACTTGGCCGGTTTCGGATGCCATCTTAACAACATTATTACAAAAAGTAAAAGCTCAAAATCCTAGCGTTATTGGGTTAAATTTATACCGTAACTTGCCCGTTGAGCCAGGTTATGAGGATTTAACCGCTCTATTTCGAGAGACTTCCAACTTAATTGGGATTGAAAAAGTAGTGGGAGAAAGTGATGGGTTGGCGATCGCCCCCTCTCCCGTCCTTGCTGAACTCAGTCAAATTAGTGCCAATGACTTCCCCTGGGATGTAGATGGTAAAATTCGCCGAGGGTTCCTCTATCTTGATGATGCTCAAGGCAATACCATCTTGAGCCTAGGCTTTCGTTTGGCCATGTTATACTTAGAAACCCACGATATTTCTCCTACAATTACCGAAGACTTTCAGATTACCCTGGGTGAAGCCAGCTTTTACCCCTTTTCCAGCAATGATGGGGCCTATATTCGCAGCAACGATGCTGGTTACCAGATTATCTTAAATTATCGCGGTAAACCGGGCAGTTTTACCACAGTTTCCTTGATGGATGTCCTAGAAGATCGAATTCCCGAAGATTTAATGCGCGATCGCATTATTTTAATTGGTTCAACCGCTAAAAGCTTAAAAGAATCGGTCTTAACTCCCTATAGCAATGAGATTCGAGGTATTCCTCAAGCCATGGCAGGAGTAGAAGTAAATGCTAATTTAATCAGTCAGATCGTCAGTGAGGCCATGAACGGTCGGTTATCCATAAAAATTTTGCCCGATATCTGGGAATATCTGTGGATTTTTTCTTGGTCAATCATCGGCGCACAATACATTAGTCAATGGCGGTTAATTGACGGTATTGCTAAACTTTATATTTGGCGAACTATCCTCTGTTTTATCATCAGTGCTGCCAGTATTATTGGCATCAGCTATCTTCTCTTTCTCTACGGCTGGTGGATACCGATGATTCCCTCTGTTTTAGGCTTAACTAGCTCGGCACTGCTTGAAACCAGCTATACCCTCTGGAGTAATCTGAGAAAATCCCAACAACAACTACAAGATTATTTACACACTTTAGAATTAAAAGTTGCCGAACGTACCCAAGAATTACAAGCCGCTAAATTAGCAGCAGATGATGCCAATAAAGCCAAAAGTGAATTTCTCGCCAACATGAGTCATGAGCTGCGCACCCCCTTAAATGGGATTCTCGGTTATAGTCAGCTTTTAGGTCGAGACTCCAGCTTGAATTCTCAGCAGATTAATAATATCAAGATTATTAACCAATGTGGTACACATTTACTCAACTTAATCAATGATATTCTTGATTTAGCCAAAATTGAAGCCCGCAAAATGGACTTAAATCCTATGGATGTTCATTTTCAATCCTTTTTGCTTGGAGTCGCTGAAATTTGCCGTATCAAAGCAGAACAAAAGAATATTGAGTTTATCTATAAAACTGATGATGAATTGCCAGAAAATCTATTTTTCGATGAAAAACGACTCAGGCAAGTTTTAATTAATTTAATTAGTAATGCTATTAAGTTTACCCATCAAGGGGGCGTGATTTTTCATGTTTATCGCCGGATATCCGTAATTGATTTAGATTCTAATTCTAAAATCAACCCTCTAGCTTTTACCATTGAAGATACTGGAGTGGGAATGACTCCCGATCAATTGAATACTATTTTTTTGCCTTTTGAGCAAGTGGGGAGTAAAAGTCAAAATGCAGAAGGAACGGGCTTGGGTTTAGCAATTACACAGCAAATTATTGATTTAATGGGAGGGGAAATAAAAGTAACCAGCAAGCTGGGGCAAGGGAGTAAATTCCAGCTTCACCTTGACTTAAAAAGCCATAATAAGTTTAGTCATAAAGCTAAACATTTCCGAGACAATCCCATTCACGTTAAAGGCAAACCACCTCGTATTTTAATCGTTGATAATCGCTGGCAAAATCGTGGAATTATCTGTGAAATATTATCGCCGTTGGGATTTGAATTGGCTGAAGCAGAAAATGGTCAACAAGGTTTAGATATGGTAGAAAAATTGAATCCAGAATTAATTATTAGTGATGTGGGGATGCCGGTAATGGATGGATTAGAGATGATTCGTCATTTACGGCGCTCGCCCCAATTTGAAAAGACGATTATTTTAATTTCATCGGTGCGAGCATTTGCGTCCGATCGAGATCGATTTCTACAGTCAGGGGCTAATGATATTTTGTCTAAACCGGTTCAAATTGACGAATTGTTAGATAAGTTGGAACATTATTTACAGCTAGAATGGATTTATGAAACTCACGATACAGACACTGAGGTACGTGAGGCTGCTGATTCTGCGATGATTACGGAACAAAAAACACCGGAATCTACTGAATTAAAACAATTACACTATGCGGCTAAAATTGGCGATATTGAAGGAATAAAAGCGGAGCTAGGCCGAATTCGACAACTCGATTCAAGTTATCAAGATTTTGTTAAGCAATTGGAAGAAATGGCGGCGAATTTTGATGTGGAAAGGATTGAAGATATTTTGCAAAAATATGTCTAGTATGGGTCATATTGTAAGGTGGAGAATTCCCACCCCACCTCTATCTTCATTGTTGATTTTAACTATTCATTCTCTCCAAAAGTCCCTTAAACAGAGCTAATCCATCGGTTCCTCCTAAAACTCGATCGCTGGCGCGTTCGGGGTGGGGCATCATACCCATGACATTGCCGTTATGATTGCATATTCCAGCAATATCATTGAGGGAACCATTGGGATTTTCACCGACATAGCGGAAGAGAACTTGCTGATTTTCTTCGAGTTGGTTAAGCGTTTTGGAATCGGCATAATAGTGCCCTTCGCCATGGGCAATGGGGAGGGTAACGCTCCGATCTTTGACGTATAAATGGGTAAAGGGGGTTTGATTGTTTTCTACTTTCAAGGTGATACGATCGCAAACAAAGTGAAGTCCTTGATTGCGCGTTAAGGCTCCCGGTAATAATCCCACCTCAGTTAACACCTGAAACCCGTTGCAGATACCAAAGACGAGCTTGCCTTGATTGGCATGTTCGACGATCGCCCCCATAATGGGAGAAAATCGGGCGATCGCCCCGCAGCGCAAATAATCTCCATAGCTAAATCCCCCCGGTAGTACCACCACATCCACATCATCTAATGTCGTTTCTTGATGCCAAATTAACCGGGTTGGACAACCTAATACATCGCGCAATACATACACCATATCGCGATCGCAGTTAGAACCAGGAAAAACCACCACCCCAAACTTCACGATCTTTCCCCCCTACTCTGGAATTAAATCAAAACGATAATTTTCAATCACGGGATTGGCTAACAGGCGATCGCACATTTGCTCGAGTTGCTCCTGAGCCTCCTGCTCTCCCTCCGCTTGCAGTTTTAAATCAATATATTTACCAATTCTCACCCCTTCTACGGTTTCATATCCCAATTCTTTTAAGCCCGACTCCACCGCAACCCCCGCTGGATCGAGAACGGAAGGGCGCAGGGTGACAAAAATTTTCGCACGATAGGTTTGAGCCACGATTGACTTGCCTTTAGGGTACACCACTTTTAAGAGTACACCCCCTGTCCTCAGAAAGAAACTGCTACAGTGTGCAATTGAACTCCTAATTCAACATAATTCAACATACATCCCCATGAATTCATTGAATCGGCGATCGCTCTTACGGCTGATCCTCACCAGTTTCCTCCTTCTGGCACTCTCCTTACCCTTCGGAGCGCCCACCTTCGCCCTAGGGGGTAAACTCCCCGAAATCGGACAACCTGCCCCCTCCTTCCAACTACCCACCAATACCGGAGAAGGGGAAATTTCCCTTTCTGATTATCAAGGACAATGGATCGTGGTTTACTTCTACCCTGCTGACTTTACCCCGGGCTGTACCCTAGAAGCCCGGCGTTTTCAACAAGATTTACCAGAATACTTAGAGCGCAATACCCAAATTTTAGGTATTAGCGCTGATGATATTAAATCCCATGCTGATTTTTGCGACAGTGAAGGGTTAAAATTCCCCCTACTTGCCGATACCACTGGGGCAGTGAGCAAAGCCTATGGTTCCTGGTTACGGTTTATCTCCATGCGCCATACGTTTATTATCGATCCCGATGGTATTCTCCGCGCCACGTTTACCAGCGTTCGTCCTGCCATTCACTCCCAAGAAGTTCTCACCCGTTTGGACGAGCTGCAAGCCTAATTAACTGTTTGATTACAGATAATCTTGCACCGTATCAACCGATAAGGATAGGATTTGGGCGATCGCCTCAGTAGCAATGGGACTTGATGCTGAGGCGATCGCCACTACGATGATTGGCTAAAAGAGGTAGTATTATGAACAGTCGTCACTTAACTGTAATTGTCTATAAAGAAAACAACCTGTATATTGCCGAATGTCCAGAAGTCGGTACAGTAGATCAAGGAGAGACCATAGAACAGGCGATCGCCGGTTTAAAACAAGCCACACAACTCTATTTAGAAGAATTTCCCCTCCCGAAAACTTCACCTCGCTTTGTGACTACCATTGAGGTTAACTATGCCTAAGTTACCACGAATTTCTAGTAGAGAAGCAATTCGGGCGCTTGAGCATTTAGGTTTTGAAGTTGTTCGTCAAACGGGAAGTCATATTGTTATGAAACAGACAACCTTTAGAGGCAATTGCCCCCAACCCCTACCCATTTTTAATTTTTATATTGATCTAACTTGCTCTTCCTCTAAGACTGTGGCAAGGTTTGAAACAGACTCTAACCATACACCCAACCATGCCGTTGCAACCGGAACCCGCAGAAAAAATCCAACAACGCTTCTTCTACCAAGGACGTAAATTCAGCTTCGAGGGCGCAACCCTGCGCCTTCCCAATGGCGTTGTCGGTGACTGGGAATGCATTCATCATCCTGGAGGCGCTCTTGCTGTACCCGTCACCCCAGAAGGAAAATTAGTCCTGGTGCGTCAATACCGCTTTGCAGCACAGGGACGACTGCTTGAATTTCCCGCTGGAACCGTAGAAGTGCATGAAGATCCCGCCGAAACCATTAAACGGGAAATTGAAGAAGAAACCGGATATCGAAGTCATAAATGGCGTAAACTGGGTGAATTTTTTCTGGCTCCTGGCTATTCCGATGAAATTATTTATGCCTTTTTAGCCGAAGATCTCGAACTCTTGCCTAACCCTCCCGAGCAAGACGAAGATGAAGATATAGAAACGGTGTTAATGACTCCGCAAGAATTAGAACAAGCCATTGTAGACGGGGAACAAGTTGATGCCAAATCCATTTCTGCGTTTGTTTTAGCCCGTCCCTTCCTCAGCTAAGGAGGTAGGCTAAAGTATTTGTAAAATAGCCAGCAGTATCCAATTACCCATTACCCATTACCAGGGCGAAGCGCTATAACCTTATGACTTCTCCTCCCACTTCCCGAGAGAAACCTCACCGTAAACAAAACGACTGGCAGCTTTTAATGCGACTGGCTCCCTATGCTCGTCGCCATGGCAGATTGCTGACAGCATCCTTAATCCTTTTATTGCCTCTTTCGTTGGCTGGCGCAGTTCAGCCTTTGATTATTGGACAAGCCGTTTCTAAACTTAAGAGCGAACCCACTTGGGCTATTTTAGATTCCTTATCGGTGTCTAACAGTATTAATCTCTTAGGGGGTTTGCTTCTGGTTACGATTCTCTTTCGCCTCCTATTTGCTGGCGTACAAGGGTTTATGATTCAAAAGGTGGGACAACAGTTAACCGCAGATATCCGCGATGATTTATTTGACCATGTTACTGCCTTAGCTGTTAAATTTTTTGACCGAACCCCCGTCGGTAGTTTGATTACCCGGTTAACCAATGACGTGGAAGCCCTCGGAGAGGTCTTTTCCACGGGAGCGATCGGCATTATCAATGATATTGTCTCCATTATGGTTATTGGTGTAGTGATGTTTCGCCAGCAATGGCAACTGGCGCTTCTGTTAATTAGTCTACTGATTCCAGTCACCTTACTGATTATTTATTTTCAACAGCAATATCGAGCTGCTAACTATATCGCTAGAGAAGAACTCTCCAAACTCAACGCCCAATTCCAAGAAAATATTATCGGCATCGATGTCGTCCAACTCTTTCGCCGCGAGCGGTTTAATCAAGAACTCTTTCGTAAAAACAATCAACGGTTTATTGAAGCCATTGATAAAACCATCTTCTATAATTCTGGAGTTTCTGCCACCTTAGAATGGATTGCCCTTGTCGCCGTTGCAGGCGTTCTCGGTTTAGGCGGAATGCTCATTCTACAAGATCAACTCACGTTTGGTATCCTCTCTGAATTTATCCTCTTTGCGCCTCGTTTTTTTGACCCCCTGCGGCGGTTCGCGGAAAAATTCACCATGTTTCAATCGGGATTTACAGCCATTGAACGGATTCATGAACTTATGAGTCAACCCATTGATATTCGCGATCCAGAAGTCGAAAAACGCCAAAATCTACAAGTAGGGGTAGATTCACTCAGATCTGCCTTGGAAAAGGAAAAACTCGCTCAATCCCCCCCTACAGAACTATCGGAGCTAAAAATAGGTGAAATTCGCTTTGAAGAAGTTTGGTTTGCTTACAAAAAAGATGAATTTGTGATTAAAAATCTAGATTTTACCATTCGCCCTGGTGAAAAAATTGCCCTTGTCGGACCAACTGGAGCCGGGAAAAGTTCCGTGATTCGATTGTTGTGTCGCCTCTATGAACCCACCTATGGACGGATTTTAGTCGATGGTATTGATATTCGCCATTTACCTCAGCAAGAGTTGCGCCGTCATTTAGGCGTGATTTTACAAGATGGATTTCTATTTTCTGGAGATGTAAAAAGTAATATTACCCTGGGTGAATCCTATCCGTTATCCCAAATTCAAGCAGCGGCAAAACTGACCAATATTGACCGCTTTATTGAAGAATTGCCCCAAGGATATAACACCCAATTACGAGAAAGAGGCACCAATTTATCGAGCGGACAAAAACAGTTATTAGCCTTTGCGCGAGTCGCGATTCGCAATCCGAATATCTTAGTTTTGGATGAAGCAACATCAAGTTTAGATGTGGGAACGGAAGCTTTAGTCCAAGAAGCCCTCGATCAGCTTTTAATCAATCGTACCGCCATTATTATTGCCCATCGTCTATCCACCATTCGCAATGTAGACCGAATTTTTGTCTTAAAACAGGGGGCTTTAGTGGAAACAGGAACCCATGAATCTTTATTAGCTCAAAAGGGACTCTATGCAAGTTTGTATCAGTTGCAAATGCTGGGCACTTGAAGATAGACTTTAGCTATAATTTATGAAAATGGTAGAATACGAACTCTTAATTTAGATTCATTAATGGTTACTAATGCTCCAGATTCTAGGAAATCTCTGCTTTTCTCAATGGCTGAAATAACAATACCCCTCTTCTGTCACTCTCCGAAAAGCTAAAGCTTTTCGGAATCGTAGAGTGTAGACAAGGCAGGCGATCGCGCCATTTTTTCTGCATATCAATTCCCAAGAGTATGCATATGGGCAAAAATGAGATCGCCACACCC
>NZ_JAGHZH010000160.1:0-61907 GCF_017746885.1 Roseofilum sp. SBFL
CTGCGGGCCGCTTCAGCCTTGCTGCCCCCTTTTTTAACAAATTCCACGACTCGTGAGCGTAAATCTATACTGTATGCCATCCTTCAACTCCCTTAGATTTCCTCTTATTATACTGCGGGTTTTTAATTGGAATGACTATATAAGCCCGGTAACCCCAGAAATATGATAGAACAGAACGAATGTCGATACATAGCAATACGCGCTGATATCGGAGTTAATTTCGGCGATCGCCAAACACTGAAACTTCTTTCCTCAGAGATTTTTCACCTCTGATTACCAATGACCAGCGCGATACCCGATGTATCGGTAATATACACCTCATACTGGGCCGACATGAGTAGCACGATCGCCAGACTTTGGCAAACGATAGTTAATCTGATCGATCATATTTCAAATACCTCCATTCTCACCATTGGCAATGAAAAGATCACCATTATTGCCATTATCAATATTCTCTTTTCCTTAGTCATTGTCCTCGTCTTTGCCAGACTACTCAAAAACTTCCTCAAATATCGTCTGCTCCAAAAGCTCAAAATTGATGAAGGGAACCGCCAGGCGATCGCCACTATTGTTGGTTACAGCTTTTCCACCATTGGTTTTCTAGTTATTTTACAAACCAATGGTTTTGATATTGCCTCTTTAACCGTACTGGCTGGTGGTTTAGGCGTTGGTATTGGTTTAGGTCTGCAAAGTATTACGAAAAACTTTACCAGTGGACTTACCCTATTGGTTGAACGCAAACTGCGCATCGGCGATTTTGTCCAATTTGATGGCATGGATGGCTATGTCAAAGAAATTTCTCTGCGCTCTACTTTAATTCGCACCCGGCGTGGCGGTTCGGTGATTGTTCCGAATAGCCATCTTGTAGAAAATATGATTCTCAATTGGGATTATGAATCCCCCACAAACCGGATTCACATTCCTGTTGGTGTCGAATATGGCAGCGATCCAGTTCTGGTAACTGAAGCCCTACTCAAAGCTGCATATATGGAGCCTTCGGTTAGCTCAGAACCTCCACCCAAGGTCATTTTTATTGGTTTTGGAGCCAGTTCTTTAGATTTTGAACTCTGGGTTTGGGTCTCCCGTATTGATTTAGAACCTCATATCACCAGTTCCCTCAATTTTTTAATCGAATATCACTTAAGACAATACAATATTACCATCCCCTTTCCTCAGCAAGATTTATGGCTGAGAAATCCAGAAGTTCTCTATCCAGTCGGACGTAGAAAATCAGAAGTTCAGGAATTTTTAGAAGCCAATAAAAATCCAGAAATTCAAGATTCTAAGCCGCTGGCACTCCGGGATTTACTTCCCCAAGTTACCTACTTTAAGAATTTTACCGAACTCGAATTAAGGCAACTTATTGAAGTGGGCTGTCGCAGGCGCTTAAGGGAATCTGAAGTGCTTTTTCGAGAGGGGGATGCCGGGGATAGTTTTTATATTGTCTTAGCCGGTACAGTTGAAGTTTATGTAGAAAAAATCAATAAGCATTTAACCAATTTGAGGACAGGTAGTTTTTTTGGTGAACTCTCTTTAATGTTAGGCATTCCTCGTACCGCTTCGGTTCGCGCCGTTGAAGAGACCATTTTATTTGCCATTAATCATAAGGGCTTTGAAAATTTGTTGCGCGAACACCCAGAACTTTCCGAGGTCATTGTCCAAGAGTTTGCCAAACACCAAGACGAACTCTCTGAACGCCAAAAGCAGTTGCGTGAATTGGGGCTAGTAGATGCTTCAGAAGATGATAAAAATCCGGTGGTTTGGGTGAGAAAACGGCTCAAGAATTTATTTGGTGTTTGATACAGTACTTGGCGCTGTGGTGGGCAATAGAGGAGAGGAGTGGGGGGAGTGAGCAACAGACTCAATCTAGCAAGTGAGCTATTCTGGCTATCTTTAAAAACCACCATTGATCCAGGGCATAGCAGAGGCAATTAACTGCTGTAATGATCGTTGAGAATTAGCCGCAGTTGTGAACCAGGTTCATGGATGAGGAAACTTTTAGACGACTCTTACAGTCTCATCTCCTGCTAACCTAAACTACTCTAGCATTCACTCAACTTAATCTAGAGATTATCTCTAGGAATATTCTTTAATCAAGATCTATTCCTAAATTCTGCTGCGTGGCAGTTTACGGGGTGCAATACCAGCAAATCATTGGTATTTAATTTTCCCATTACCCAGCATGACTTCACTGATCTATAGTCATTTTGTTCCTGAGCGCAAACTCAATCTTCAGGCTCCCTTAACTTTAGCCTGCGATCGAGTTTCTGTGGTTATCCCTGTGAAAAATAATCAACCAGGGATTGATCGGTTTCTGACCTCTTTTTTTGATTCCCATCTCCCAGAAAACTATCCTCGTGAGATACTTATCGTTGATAATAATTCTTCTATTCCCATTGTTATTAGGGAAGATTTTGGTCATTTCAGCCTACCGATTAAACGCTTTGAATGTCAAGCGCTCGATCCAGCTAGTGCGAGAAATTTAGGCATTCAAAAAGCTCAAGGAGAATGGATTTTATTCACGGATAGTGATTGTATTCCTACAGCCAGCTTTTTAACAGGTTACCAAACTATGCTCAATGGTGCAGTGGGTTATGCCGGCAATGTGCAACCCTTGCAACAAGATCAACTTTCTGCTTATTATGGCTCTCAAAAAATTCTGATTCCACCTTCAGTCCAGGATCAATTTGGGGATCTGCGTCCCCATTATGTGATTACTGCCAATACTCTGATCTGGAAACCTGCTTTAGAATCAGTGGGTGGATTTGATGACCAGATTCAAATTGCAGCAGGTGAGGATATTGATTTGGGGTTTCGCCTTTCGGAAGTGGGTCAACTCTCCTATGCTTTGTCTTCATTAGTTTATCATGATTTTGGTCAAGGTTTATTCTCTTTTATTCGCCGATTTAAGCGATATGGAAAAGGGAATCAGTTGGTGGGATTGAAGCATGAGGTGGACTTGAAGCCACGACCATTTACACCAGCAGAAAAAAATGGTTTGAATTGGTTCTTGTCCACTCTTCAATATGGCGCTTTAATGTGGGGATATTGGGATTAAACCAGTAGCGATCGCCTGTTCTACTCAATACTCGCTTCGGCTTGATGGACGATCGCCCTCAACTCATCTACCCGTTCCGCACTTGCACTTGTCCACAGTCCGCGCTGATGGGCTTCTAATAACCGTTCTGCCATATCTCGGAGCGCCCAAGGATTGTGCTTTTCCACAAACTCCTGTACCTTAGGGTCGAGTAGATAGGCTTCGCTTACGCCGTCATAGATACGATCGGCAACACAATGGGTAGTCGCATCATAGGCAAACAAATAATCTACTGTTGCCGCCATTTCAAATGCTCCTTTATACCCATGACGCATGACACCGGCAATCCACTTCGGATTGACGACTCGCGATCGATAAACCCGGTTAATTTCCTCTTGCAGCGTGCGAATTTTCGGGTGATTCATAACAGCATGATCGCCAAAATAAACCGTGGGATTTTTCCCGGTTAATGACCGTACTGCCGCCGTTAACCCGCCTTGAAACTGATAATAATCATCCGAATCTAACAGATCGTGTTCGCGGTTATCTTGATTGTGAAGAACCACCTGTAAATCTTGTAAGCGTTGGGCAAATACTTCCGGTGCAGACTGACTTTCTCCTTGCCCCGTGTAGGCGTAACTGCTCCAATTGAGATAAGCGCGGGCTAAATCCTCATCCGTGCGCCAATTTTGGGACTCAATTAACCCCTGTAACCCTGCACCATACGCACCCGGTTTTGAGCCAAACATGCGATAGTGCGATCGCCCCCACGCCTGCTCTTCACTTAACCCTAACTCTTGCCATTTCTGGGTTTCCTCTCTTACCGTCGCCGCTAAAGGATTGTCCTCTTCCGGTTCATCCAACCCCGCAACCTTCTCCACCACCCGATTAAACAGATCGATCAAATTCGGGAAACCATCCCGGAAAAATCCCGAAATTCTCAATGTAACATCTACCCTCGGCCTTCCCAACACCGACACGGGAACCACTTCAAAATCGACCACGCGACGAGATGGTCCATCCCAAACCGGTTGTACCCCTAACAACCATAAAGCCTCAGCCAAATCTTCTCCTCCCGTCCGCATGGCTGAAGTCCCCCACATCGACAACCCCAAGGTTTTTGGATACTCCCCATTTTCCTGGGTATAACGTTCAATTAATGCCTCGGCTGCTTTTCGCGCCATTCCCCAAGCCGTTTCTGTGGGAATCGCCCGAATATCAACCGAGTAAAAATTCCGACCGGTGGGCAGCACTTCCGCCCGTCCCCGCGTCGGAGCGCCCGACGGCCCGCTGGAAACATAGTAGCCTTCTAGTCCGCGCAACAGGTTGGTAATTTCTTGGCTCGTGGCTTGCAATTGAGGATGCAGGGTTTGGGCGATCCAGGTTAGTTCTTGTTGGGTAATGGGGAATAGGGAATGGGCTGGTTCCGTAGTGGCAGGTTTCGCGGCGCGATATGAAACATCAACCATCCCGTTTTCCCACCCAGATGTAAGGGCGGGTTCACGAGCATTTTTGTCTTCCCACCCAGATCTGGGTAAACCCGCCCCTACGGACTTTGCGTCTCCGAACAACAATTGATCGACTAATGTTGCGGCTAGTGTTTCCAATTGCTCCACCACATCGCCCACTTGGTGATAAGCCCGATCTTCAATGATCGCCGGAGGGTCTAACTGGGTGGTGGGATCTGTGGTGAGGGGGTCAAACTCTAAACTCAAGTCTTCCGCTAAAGCACGAGTAATTCCCTGGGGACGGGAGCGGGAAATGGCAATGATTAAATCCCGCAGTTGTCGCCCTTGGGGGCATTGGCCGAAAATATGCAGACCATCGCGAATTTGGGCTTCTTTGAGTTCGCACAGATAGCCATCAATGCGGGTGGAGAGTTGGGAGGTTACCTCAGTTAAGTCCTCTGGAGTTAAGCCTAAATCTTGGTCGAGATGTTCTTGACGGATAAGTTCTGTGATTCGAGATTGGATAATGGGTAGTCTGGAAGGGTCTAAACTATCGGCTTCGTAATATTCATCAACTAGGGTTTCGAGTTGTTGCAGGGAGCCGTAGAGTTCGGCACGAGTCAGGGGCGGGGTAAGATGGTCTAGGATAACGGCTTGCGATCGCCGTTTGGCTTGCGATCCTTCCCCCGGATCGTTGACAATAAACGGGTAAAAGTGTGGCATTGCCCCGAATGCCACTTCCGGATAACAAGATTCAGATAAGGCTAAACTCTTACCGGGTAACCATTCTAAGTTCCCATGTTTGCCCACATGAATGACTGCATCTGCTTCAAAGATCTCTTTAATCCACTGATAAAAGGCTAGATAATGGGGAGTGGGTTCTAAATCGGGCGCATGGTAATTTAAGCTGGGGTCTAGATCGTATCCCCGCGACGGTTGGATACCGACAAACACATTCCCCAAATTTAAACCGGCAATGGCAAACCCTGTACACCCCGATTCTGTAGGGGCGGGTTTACCAATATTTTGCTCTCCCAACCCAGATTTTTGTAAACCCGCCCCCAGATCTCGGTACAAAGTCGGAGGAGTCGGTTGCGTAACCCAACGTTCCGGCAGGGCAGGTTCACCAACGCTATTGTCTTCCCACTGAGATTTTCGTGAACCTGCCCCTACAGAATGCCATCGGTTATTAATTCCCTTTTGCACTTCAACCGGTAATTGCTCAAACCTCTGTTGATAATCATCTCTAGACAGAGATAACCCCATTCCCCCATTCCCCCATTCCCCCATTCCACTACCCAACCGGATCTCATTCCCTTCCCAGTCATTCGTCACCCCTGCGGTTAAGCGACTTATGAGATCTTCTGGCGTTTCTGGAATATCCTGTAACTCGTATCCTGCGGTTTTCAGAGCTGCCAGAATTTCCACACAACTGGCGGGAGTATCTAAGCCGACACCATTAGCTAGCCGTCCGTCACGGGTGGGATAATTGGCGAGAATAACAGCAATTTTGCGATCTTGGGCAGGTTTTTGCCGCAGTTTCACCCAATTGGCAGCTAAGTCAGCGACAAAGTTAATCCGGTTGGCAACGGGTTCATATTGCACGACATCGGTTTGCAGTTGCTGATTATAGGTTTGTGCGGCTTTGAAAGAAATGGCGCGGGTGATGATTCTCCCATCTACTTCTGGTAGGGCAATATTCATCGCCACATCTCTGGGTAGGAGTCCTCGGTTGCCGTCTTGCCATTGCTCGACGGTGGAGCTACTGAGGATCGCTTGTAGGGTGGGAACATTGAGGGTGGAGAAAAATGAAGGGGTTGAGTCCTTACTTTGTAGGGAATGGATCGCGAAGCTGGTAGTATTGAGCAGAACTTGGATGGGTTTGTTGTCTGGGGGTTGGAAAAGCTGTAGAATTTCCTCTTGACATTGGCGATCGCGCAAAGAAGAGACAAAAACCGGTACTGGCATTAACTGGCGATCTATCAAAGCATGACATAGGGCGGCGATCGGAACCGTATTTCCGGCACAATAATGGGCACGATAGAAGAGAATCCCCACTTTTGGCCAATTTTGCCCTAACTCCTGGTTTAGCGGCAATACACCCACTTTAGGAATGGGCTTAGGTTCAGTAATCGTCTGATTTTCGCACCAAGATGTAGGGGCGGGTTCACCCATCTTCTCCTTTTTCCACCGAGATATTGGTGAACCCGTCCCTACGAAATCTCTCCCTACAGAACTGGCTAAAAACAATAATCCATTACGAATATTTTCCACTCCCCCTTCATTCCAATAGCGCCATAATCGATTAACCTGTTCCAAAGACACCGTGGAATGGCTCATTAGCTCCACATCGGGGGAATCATCTCCAGGCATCACCACCAAAGCAATGCCCTGATTTTGGCCTAATTCTTTCACCACTTCCAAACCATAAGACCAATATGCCCTTCCACCCAACAGACGAACCAGAATCACCTGGGCGTGCTGCAATACTCGTTCGGCATAGTCATCAATCGACAGTTGCTGTACCAAGTGTAAGAGACTGGCGACCCGAATCTGAGGAAACTGGGCAGGAAGATGGGGAACCGTTGCGGCTAAAGTTTGAATATCTGTATCTGCTGCGGTGAGAATAACAATCGGGGCTGAAGTTTGTTCGAGGATAACCACCCCTTCGTCTTGGGGGTTCCATCCTCCGGGAGTTGCGGCGATTCGATGCATTATTGAGTCTAAACCTACTATTACGCTAAAGAGTCAAAACATAAAAGTTTCCCAACGTTTCAGGGGGGTGGGGATCAAAAACAGAATACGATAAGTAAACCGGAGAATGGCAAGCCCTCTGAGCAAGAGACAGGAGTAAGATTCATTACTTGTGGAGTCCCATATTCCTCTGTTATCTGCCGTATCTTCATGTATCCTGAGAACCCTCCTGTCAAGCAATAGTAATGCTACCTCATCGAATTTTAGATTACAAGACCTTTAAGCAGCTTTATGTCTTGTTACAGGGTAAGGCCGATACTTTGGGAGAGGCTGCGATCTGTATCACTGAGAAGATTTTAGAGCAAACGGAGTCTTCTTGGAATTATGGGCGATCGCAGTTTTTAGTTTTAGTGTCTCCAGCATTGAGGGTGCTGTTAATTGGTACACCCTTGGGTCAATCCTCTGTGCATGAATTGCCTTACCTTCAAGTCGAGTTGACTTTTGATACTCAACCGATTGCTGTCTTTCTTAAACAATTGGTACGGGAACTATCCAATCCTTCCTTAGCCACTAAAGCTTTAAAGAAAGTGATTCGCACGCCTCAAGTTAATTCCGCTTATTTACAAGGGGAGTTGATGCTGCAAATTTTAAGCCGCATTGAAGAGTCTGAATCTGGATGCCAAGAGGGTTTTGCCGGTACTTTTATGCATCCAGCCAGGCAAGAGAGACTTTTTTATCAAATTATTGCCCAAATGCAACAGGGGGTTGAGTTACCGACGATTTTATCTACGGCTATGGAGGAATGGCGTAGTTTATTACAAGTCGATCGACTTTTAATTTATCAATTTGATGTCTTTCCCAACACAGAGGAGAGTTCTATTCCGTTCCCTCAAAATTGGGGATACATCACCTATGAAGCCAAGGGGGGGAACTCCATCACTCCAGTTCTTCATTTAACGGAAGAAAAGTCGTGTTTTGCCCATGGATGTCAAGGAAGGGAAAAATATAAGCAAGGATGGATGGCCGTGATTTCAGATGTGGAGATTAGTTATCGAGATTCGCCTTGTTTATTAGATTTATTACGCCATTATCATGTCCGCGCTAAGTTGGTGATTCCTATTTTGGTGCGTAAACAAATTTGGGGATTAATGATTGCCCATCAGTGCCACTATCCTCGACGCTGGTTGGAATGGGAAAAACATACTCTGAAGCGCTTGGCAGATTATTTGGCGATCGCGATCGATCGATCCCAAACTCAAAAAGATATCAGTCTAATTAGTGTAGACTCTGAATCCGTTAGTGAAGAGTCTGAGAAATCCTTATCCGATCTACAGTCCGATCTCTTGAAAAGTCAGATTCAAAATCGGATTAAAAGTGAGTTTTTGGCAGCTATCAGTCATGAACTGCGAACCCCCTTAACCTATATTATTGGGATGTCTGCGACGTTGTTGAGATTGGCGTTTTCCCCGGATAGTGATGGACATAAATTAAGCATAGAGAAACAAAGAGTCTATTTGCAAAAAATTCAGGATAGTGGCAGAAATTTATTAGAATCGATTAATAATTTACTGGATTTGTCTCAATTAGAAGCTGGGAAAACAGTTCTCAACATTCGCAAGTTTTCATTAATAAACTTAGCTCGTAACTGCAAGAAGTCCCTCAAAAGTTTGGCTGAAGAAAAGGAGATAAATTTGGTCATTAACATCGATGGATTGGAGGGTGAAGATACATTTTTTGCCGATCAGTACAGAGTTCAGCAAATTCTACTCAATTTAATGAACAATGCCCTTAAATTTACGCCAGAAGGAGGAGAAGTTATATTAACAATTTGGCGAGAAGAAGATCGGGCTATTTTCCAAGTCGAAGATACAGGGATTGGGATTAAAAAAAATGCTTTTTCTTTCTTGTTTGAAAAGTTCCAGCAATTGGAAACTGCCTATGAACGTCAATATCCGGGTATGGGATTAGGATTAGCGCTCACTCGCCAATTGGTAGAACTTCATGGAGGACTGATTGAAGTGGATTCAACTTTGGGTGTTGGGTCGATATTTACGGTGAGTTTGCCCTCTCAACCCCAAGGTACAGTGAGCTTAAAGTCTTCTGGACATACGCCATTAAATCCCTGGGCAACTACTATCCCTCTAGGACGTTTGGTTTTAATTCAAGACAATGAACAAATGGCTTGGGAAATTTGTGATTTACTCACAGCAGCAGGATATCAAGCGATTTGGTTATTAGATGGCTCAACGGTCACCCAACAAATTGAAGTGTTGCGTCCTTTGGCAATTATTACAGAAACTCAATTGCCCGATATGAGTGTTCAAGAGTTAATTACGATTTTGCGAAATTCGACAACGACCTATAAAATTAAGGTGGTAGCGATCGCCGATTCCTCTGAACAACAAGAGTTATCTCAAGATCCCCTTACCGAACCCGATGTGTATCTGAATAAACCCTTACAACTCGAAGAACTTCTGCAAACCCTTAGCCGAATCCTCATGCCAAAGTAATGCAGCCACTCAATAGATTACCCCTACACGGATTAATTGTCTCTTGCCAAGCGCCAGTCTCCTCACCTCTCCATGACCCTTCGGCGATCGCCGCTATGGCTAAAGCTGCCCTCAATCAAGGAGCCACCGCAGTTCGTATTGATACCCCAGCCCATATCCGAGCAGTCCGAGAACAGACAGATGCGCCGATTATTGGGCTATGGAAGCGCCAATTCCCCGATTCTGAAGTGTATATTACACCCCAGTTTTCCCAAGCCGTAGAACTGGCGCAAGCGGGTGCAGATTGGATTGCTATAGATGCGACGAACCGACCTCGCCCAGGAAATGAAACGCTACACGCCCTGATTGCTCAAATTCATCAGCAGTTAAATAAACCCGTGTTCGCAGATGTCGATACACTCGAGTCGGCAAACGTTGCTTTTGATGCCGGAGCCGATCTTCTGGCAACGACTCTCTACGGATATACCCCCGAAACCCGTCACCTCACCCCCCCAGGTTACGATCTCTTAGAGCAACTGGTGCAAAACTTCAGTTGTCCCATGGTTTGTGAAGGGGGCATCAGTTCCCCAGAAATGGCACAGAAAGCGCTAGATTTAGGGGCGATCGCCGTCGTAGTGGGGACAGATATTACAGGAATTGATCAGAAGGTTAAATCTTATCAACAAATTTTGTCTACGGCTAAATCCGTGAGATATCCTGAATAAAGTCGTCAATTGACTTGAATAATTATGGCCATTTCTCTAGCGAAAGGACAAAAGGTTTCTCTGGAAAAAGCATCCCCAGGGATTGAAGCGGCTTTTATTGGCTTAGGATGGGATATTAAAGCCACCGATACGGGTGTGGATTTTGACCTCGATGCCTCAGTTTTTCTCTTAGGGGAAAATGAAAAGTTGGTTTCCGACAAACATCTAATCTTTTACAATAACAAAAAAAGTTTAGATGGGGCAGTAGAATATATGGGGGATAACCGCACGGGTGCGGGTGAAGGAGATGATGAAGTTATTATTATTGACTTGCGAAAAATTGCCCCAGAGGTCATGAAATTGGTCTTTACCGTGACCATTTATGAAGCAGAACAACGCAAACAAAATTTTGGCCAGGTGAGTAATGCTTATGTTCGCTTGGTCAATGTGAAGACGAAGGAAGAAGCGATACGCTATGACTTAGATGAAGATTATTCCATTGAAACGGCGATGATTATTACAGAGTTGTATCGCAAAGATGGAGAGTGGCGGATGAATGCCGTAGGTGCGGGCTATGGAGGCGGATTACAAGCTCTTTTAGACCGCTATAGTTAATTAGAAAAGGGCTAGGGGCAGGTTTGAAACCTGCCCTTACTTATTACTTATCGATTTACTTATCGATCAAGACCTTCGCCACAATCAAAAATGGCTGGCTTCTTCACTCCGTGTTCCCTCATCCTCCCATCCCCCATCTTCCCATACCAGGGTGATATGGTGGGTAAAGGATCTCTATTGTCCTTCCCCTATGGTCTGGAAATTCTGTGGTCGTTTAATCAAGCCGCTGGTTTATCATCTTTCCCTGCGGACGCTACTAACGGTTCCCTTCATTCTGCAATTGGGAGTAGTGACAGTCGTGATTACAGGATTATCTTTCCGCAGCGGAAAAGAAGCCGTCGATGTTTTGGTCAAGCAATTGGGACGAGAAACGAGCGATCGCATTGCCCAAGTTTTGGCGATGGAATTGGCTCAACCCCATTCTGTGTATCAAACAATTCAAGGAGCCATTGACACCGATCAAATTGATATCGAAGATTTTGAGCAACTGCAATGCTATTTTCAACGGTTAGTCAAACAAGATAATGGGGTAGACTATTTACTCTTTGGTCGTCCCACTGGCGAAGTCTTAGCCGTTCAGCAACTACCCAATGGGGAAACCGTGGTTAAAGTGCGGGAAGGGAGTATTCCAGAGCGAAAAACCTATCGCTTAGATCGGATGTGCGATCGCCAAGAACTTTTAAGCACCCAACCCTATGATGCTCGGCTCAAAAATTGGTATAAAACGGCCGTTGAGAAACGAAATCCCACTTGGAGTGAGATTTCTATTTCGTCCTACCCCTATCTCAACACAGGGGAATATTTTCTCTATGCTAAACCCGTTACCCCTGTGGCACGATCCACCGGTGAAATTCTAGGCGTATTAGGCGCAGAAATATCATTAACCTATATTAATGAATTACTCAAAAGTTTAAAAGTGAGTCCATCGGGAATCGCATTTATTGTCGATCAATCGGGAGCCGTTGTTTCCTCTTCAACGGACGAACTTCTGTATCAATTTGACCAAGATAAACCCAAAAGAGTGCAGGCAATTCACAGTACGAATCCTCTGATTAAAGACACCAGTCAGTATCTTCTCCATCGATTTGACAATTGGGAAAACCTCTCCAGTCAAAAACAGTTACTTTTTGATCGTCATTCTCAAAATCACTTAGTTCATACTGCCCCATTAACCGATAATCACGGTTTGGATTGGTTAGTGATTGTGGTGATTCCCATATCAGACTTTATGGGCCCCATTTATACCAATCTATCTCATACACTGATCCTCTGTTTAAGCGCATTATTAGTCGCTAGTTTAATCGGCAGTATCACTGCACAGCGTGTAATTAATCCGATTAAAAAACTCAGTGAATCCGCTAAAGCTGTGGCTCAAGGAGAATGGTATAACCGGGTAACTTTGCGGCGATTTGATGAGTTGCGAGAATTGGCTGATTCATTTAATCGAATGGCCGATCAAATTCAACTTTCATTTTCTGATTTGGAGACCAAGAATCAAGAATTAGAACGGATCGATCGGCTCAAAGATGAATTTTTAGCTAATACATCCTATGAACTCAGAACTCCCTTAAATGGAATAATTGGTTTAGCCGAATCGATCTTAGAGACCACATCTGTAAAATTATGCGAACACACTCAGTTTAATTTATCTTTGATTGTTTCTAGTGGTCGTAGACTCGTCAATTTAGTCAATAATATTTTGGATTTATCAAGGCTGAACTATGATGAATTGACGCTCAACTGTAAGGCAGTTGAGTTACGAGCGATCGCCGAGGTTACTTTAACCCAATGCTATCCCTTGATTGGGACTAAAAATATTAAAATCAAGAACCAAATCCCCTCCGATATCCCCCTAGTCTGCGCTGATGAAAAACGACTGGAGCAAATTTTTTATGAACTCATTAATAATGCAATCAAATTTACTGATTTTGGATGTATAATCTTAATCGCTACTCGCGTTGATGATTATTTAGAGATTACAGTCCAAGATAGTGGGATTGGAATTTCTGAAGATAAAATCGATCGGATATTCAAGCCTTTTGAACAAGAAAATGAGCAGATCGCGCAGATGTATGGTGGTCTAGGATTAGGTTTAGCGTTAACGAAGCGTTTAATTGAATTACATGGGGGAGAGTTGCACGTCGTCTCTACCCTAGGATTAGGCTCTAGTTTTATTTTCACTTTACCTATTACTGATAACGTGAATTCTAAGGAGTCAACGTCTCAAGAAGAAAGAATATCCGACCTCACTCATGTTTCCTCAATGGCACAAATCTGGCAGCCCACAGATTGTCAGAATGAAAAGCACAAAATTTTGATCGTTGATGACGAACTGACCGATCTTCAATTTTATACGAGCTATCTAAATTCAGGAGATTATGGAATTATTTCAGCTCAAAGTGGCGAAGAGGCTTTAGATCTTTTAGCCCAAGGATTAATCCCAGATTTAATGATTGTTGATGTTATGATGCCTCGAATGACTGGATACGAAGTTACTCGCCAAGTTCGCCTCACTCAAAGTCCCACAGAGTTACCGATTATTTTGTTAAGTACAAACAATCAAGTGACTGATTTAGTGATGGGCTTAGAGTTGGGGGCAAATGACTATTTGACTAAACCCGTATCTAAGGATGGATTTTTGGCGCGAGTCAAAATGCATTTAAATCTGAAATCTCTAAAGTTGGAAAACTTGCGGTTAGCCACAGAAGTGGAAATTACCAGTCGCCTGCAAAAAATCCTGTTGCCTAACACGGAATCTCTCCCTGTTATTGAAGATTTGGAAATTGCCGGTTTTATGGAAACAGCCGATGAAGTCGGAGGAGATTATTATGATGTTTTCTTACAAGATAAAGGCATCATTGTCAGTATTGGTGATGTGACGGGACATGGACTCGAAAGCGGTGTTTTAGCGATTATGGTACAAACGGCAATTCGGTGTTTGAGTTATAGCCAGTTTGCCGATATAAAGGATTTCTTTACGATTTTAAATCGGACTATTTTAGAGAATATCGAGCGCATGAACTCTGATAAACACTTAACGTTGTCACTTCTAGAATACAATGAGGGCGTTTTAAGGTTGAGTGGACAACATGAATCGTTAATTATAGTGCGCTCAATGGGTGAAGTAGAATGTATTGATACTCTGGATTTAGGCTTTCCTATTGGGTTAGATCGGAATGTGGGGACGTTCTTTCATCAACTGGAATTAGCTCTAAATCCTGGAGATGTGGCTGTATTGTATACGGATGGAATTACGGAAGCGGAAAATCTCGATAAGGTACATTATGGAATCGATCGCCTCTGTACTATGATTAAGAGCGATCGCCATCAGAGCGCCGATGAGATTAAAACCGCTATTATCGCTGACCTCAAGCACTACATTGGCACACAAAAGATTTATGATGATATCACTCTCATCATCCTCAAACGCAAAGCAATAGCGCTCTCAGAAGGGTAATGGGTAAATTAATTTATAGCGCTTTGCGCTAGGGAATAGGTAATAGGGAATAGGGAATAGGGTTGTGGTATATGGCTTTAAGGATTCAATAATGTCCCTCATAGCAGCGCTTTGCGCTATATATTAAATTTCATACATTAAAATAATGAAAAAAGTAGAGATCATCCCTGATATCCCCCATAATGCTGCCCTAAGCTATCCTTGGACAGCCCGCTATGCCAAGTTTTTGGCGTTAGTTCTGCTCTATGGCGCAATCGTTCACATGGGCAATATGGCTGGGTTGACAGGAACTCCTTGGTTATCGACTCCCCTACTCTGGCGTGGCATGGATGTGGCTCTGTTAAGTTTTGATATCGTAGCGGCGATCGCCCTCTGGCGAGGTTTAGGCTGGTCAGTGTGGCTCGTATTTTGTGGGATTCTTGTACTACAATTCTTACCGTATACGATCTGGCGATCGCAGTTTATCCTCCAGCCTGAAGATGCCCAAACCTTGAACGGACTATTGGGAACTGAAGCCTTGCTCTTGGGGATATTTGCCCTGTTGCTATGGTTGAAGAAATAGAGTTGTCTAAATGCTAAAAGAAATTGACACAGATATTTGGGTTGCCCAACAACCCCGACGATATCTTGGACTCAGTGTCGGAACAAAAATGACAGTGATTGGATTGCCCAATCGAGAATTAGTCGTGATTTCTCCCATTCAAACCCGTAAGACACTCGTCAATCAGCTTGGCGAACTTGGAGTTATTAAACATATTATTGCTCCCAATCTGTATCACTATTTATTTGCAGCTCATTTCAAATCTCTTTATCCCCAAGCGACCTTTTGGGCTGCACCGGGTTTAACCCTGAAAAAACCAGAATTGCCCATAGATCGGACTATTCAGGGAGATAGAGGTGAGTTATTCCCTGGATTAGAGTTCGTCTTTTTCAATGGCTTTAGGGTTTTTGGCTTAAACGGAGTTGATGAACTCAATGAATGTGTCTTTTTTCATTCATCCAGTCGCACTCTAATTTTGACAGATACAGCCTTTCACTTTGACGAGAGTTTTCCACTCCTCACGCAATTTGCAGCTAGAATTATTGGCGGATATAAACAATTAAGTCCATCCTTACTAGAGCGCATTGCCACAAAGGAATTGGAACAAGTTAGAGAATCGGTGAAAAAAGTTTTACAATGGGATTTTGAGCGAGTTATTGTGGCTCATGGCAGTATTGTTGAGCGAGATGGCAAAGAAAAATTCAAGGAAGGCTATGAGCAATTTTTAAGGTGGTTATAAAATATGATGGGTTCTTGTGAGTTGTCTAACCGCGATCGCGCAGAGAAAACGGTCTCGTTTCATTGAACATGGTATAATTTGTTCAGGATTTGGTTGAATCAAAGGAGCAGTAATGGATATCCCAGACATTGAATTAGAAGAATTAGAATCTGAAGTCGGCCATGAGATCGTGCAAGAAATCCGGAATTTTTCATCAGACAATCCTAACGTTCGAGAACAAGCGATAGATAAAGTTTTTTACCGCATGTATCATCAGGGAGATCTACATTACCAAGTCAATTTTGTTATTCCATTTTTTATTAGACAAATTTATAAAGAGACAGATACAGAAGTCCTTTATAGAATTCTTTGTTGTATTGCTTCGATTGCTACATCCCATAATTTATCAGATTGTGATTATATCGATAACTCCGAAGAATACGATTGGAGCTATCTACGATGGGTTAATTCTGTTCGCCAACCCATTTATAAAGCTTTGGATTTTTATATTGGCTTGCTCGAACACGACCTACCAAAGATGAGAATAATTGCTGCCGATATTCTCGCAGCTTGTAAACCCCAATCTACCAAGATATGCACACAATTTTACGATCGCCTGAAACGAGAACCTGAGCCGAACATCAGAGCATCACTTCTCTTGCTACTAGCGATATTAGATCGAGAAACTCCTCTAGATAAGGCGTTTTGCGAAGAAATATTACAATCTGATGACGCAGAAATAGTCAAACTGGCTGCTGCAATCTCACTCATGTATGTAGCTGGAGAAAATCCATCACAGGAACTGTTAGAACAATTTATAGAGCTTGGCGATCGTCCTAATCTATTATTGCAGTTAAGCAATCATTTTGACTCATGGTATGCAGATGGACGTGGATTGTTTGTCAACTTTTTTGATCGATTGGGCAATCGTGTTCTAGAACAATTGATGCCGACTTTAACCTATCGATGGGCTTTCCTATACTACTATAATAACTGTAATTTATTGTTTGAACTTGTCTTTCCAGAGGGTGCGATGAAACCAGGAACAGCAGTCAGCGATCTTACGAACAGTCAGCAATTTCTTTTGCGGGCGATCGCTGATAATAATGAAGCATGGGAATCAGGATTTAATATACGTTGTGAGATTGAATCTTCACTTACATACATTGGCATTAAAGAAAAACCACAACAAGATAAGTTAATTCGATTTCTCAGTGGCGAAGTTCTCTAAGACAATCTCAATTTATATCTATTTTTTTAGGAGTTGTAAATACTATGGAAGAATTTTTGCAAGCAACTGACGCGATCGACTGGCAAAATCCAGAAGTTATGGACTGCGCTACAAAAATCACGTTGGAATGTACAACCGTATTAGAAAAAGCTCAAGTTTGTTTCGAGTGGGTGCGAGATGAAATCTTTCACAGTGTTGATTATCAAATGAATCCTGTGACTTGTCGTGCGTCTGATGTTCTGAGATACAAAACAGGATATTGCTACGCTAAGAGCCATTTACTCGCTGCGCTTCTTCGAGCCAATCAAATCCCGGCAGGCTTTTGTTATCAACGATTGAGTATTGACGATCGCGGCGCACCCTACAGCTTACATGGTTTCAATGCTATTTACTTGCCAGAAATCGGTTGGTATCGGGTCGATGCTAGAGGGAACAAGGAAGGAGTCAATGCTCAATTTTCTCCTCCCCAGGAATGTTTAGCATTTAAGATTCAGTTACCTGAAGAAGCCGATTTTCAGGTCATTCTCCCCGATCCACTGCCTGTTGTTGTAGAAGCTCTACAGTCATACAGAACCTGGGATTCAATGCTGGAGAATCTTCCCGATCTTTCGATAGGAATGCTTCCTGATTCAGATCAAGAGAATCTTAAGCAGTACCAATCGACTCAATACTCGCTATAACATAGCGCTTGACGTTGCCATGGGAGGAGAGGGAGATAGGAGAATCGCCAAGCTCTCCATCCCTCTATTCTACTAACTGGTCATCTGTTGAATCAAGGTCAACACCGCAGTCCGAGAGAGCTTTTCTTCTCCTGCTTGCAATACGTCTAAGGTTGCATGAGCTAGAGCCAGAGGAATCTTACAAAACTCCAATGCTGGTCCAGGAGGCAAAGCTTCCGTATACTGATTGGCTAACTCTAAATTACGACGGGCATAGGCTTGCATCTGAGAAATGGTCCAATCTTGGGGAAAAAAATCTACTCCACGGTGGAGATCCTCGTGGTGATTGCGGAGAATATTCACGGCTTGCAACCCTCGTCCAAAGGCGATCGCCTCAGTCCGATTCGTCTGCGTGCCATCATACCATGCCCACAGATCCGAAAGCATCAAGCCCACAGCCCCAGCGACACTAAAGGTATAACAGTCTAAATCCCGCTCAGTCAGGACATTCCAGTTACACTCAGCCCAAGAAGCCATCCGGTTCGCCATCGCTGCGGTAGCATCCCAAATGCGGGGAGAAATATCTTGGGGTGCTAAGGTTGCCCACTCATATAATCGCAAACTCACCTCTGGAATCTCGGACTCATACCTGCCCCAATTCAAGCGAGCTTGTGCCAATGTGCCATTATTGACCCCAGACTGTAATCCCCAACTCATCTGACGCAAAATCTGGCTTTTTACCTCATTGTCCAGAGTTGGATGATCCTCAACCTCATCAATGGCACGCATACATAAATAGGCAGAAGCCACTGCTTCTTGTAGATTAGGAGGAAGACGGATAATCGGAATATAAAATGTCCGACTCGTTTCTTCCAAAATCTCTAAGGCACTTTTAAGGGCGCTCATCCATTCAACTCCTCACATTTGCTTGTTACTAGCTTATAATTCATCAAGAGCAGACAAGCAAGTTTTTTAGATCGGTTTTAGGGTAAATGGGGAGAGCAGAGGATCGGGAGTACCGGTTAACTGATGGGCAAACCGGAGGGCGATCGCCAGCAAGCAGTAAGTCACGATTCTTAACTCCTTTCTTCTCTGCTATACAACAATCAAAGTGGAGGAGATTACCCCCACTCGATTGAGTTCTTCTACTATGGATTATACGCTCAGGAATAGGTCGGGAGTTAAGGCACTCACATTGGTTTGTTCCACCACTGCTAGGATTTGATTTCCAAATGAAAGAGTAACATTGGCTCCAGTTTGGGTAATTTGTAACTGTTGGACGGTTAACCCTCCAGCTAACCCAATCCGATCGCCTGTGCCAAAATCAGCGATGCGATCGGTTCCACGACCATTCTGTAGCACAAAGACATCACTCCCGACTCCACTGACGAGACTATCATTACCGATATCTCCATAGAGGAGATCATCGCCAGTACCACCGAGGAGAGTATCGCTGTCTCGACCTCCACGCAGAGTATCGTTACCCACACCGCCATCTAAGTAATCCGCGCCTTGATTGCCCAATAACCGATCGTTACCGGCATCTCCACGTAGACCATCATTACCTAAATTACCGATAAGGATATCGTCATTTTGACCGCCCCGTATTTGATCGTCACCTCGTCCGCCATAGGCCAAGTCGTTACCCGGCCCTCCATTGATGTTGTCATTACCGCTACCGCCAAAGAGTTGGTCATTACCCCCATTTCCTTGCAACAGGTCGTTACCGCGATCGCCACTTATCAGATCGTCGCCATCACCACCACTGGCAGCATCGTCACCTTGACCGCCAAAAATTACATCATTCCCAGAATCACCACTGGCAATATCACGACCTTGATTACCCATTAACAGATCGGCTCCAGCCTCTCCATTGATATTATCGTCTCCACCACCAGCAACGACGACATCCGGGCCGCCTCCAGCATTGAACGTCTCATTCTGGTTGCTTCCAGGAAGAAGATCAAACGTATTGATTCCCGTGATAGTTACGCTGGTTAAATTGGGCGAGGGGAAAGGAGGAGGATTATCCAAAGCTGCCACTACAGCAGCAACCTGTTCCGCATTCAGACTAATTTCAACCGTTCCATTCCCAGGAGTCGGGGTTGGCGTTGGGGTGGGAGTCGGCGTTGGGGTGGGAGTCGGCGTAGGAGTCGGCGTTGGCGTTGGTGCAGACGCTCCTAGATTGAGACCAACAATTACAGGGTCGTGATCGGAGTTACGGAAGGGAACTGACCCATCAAAAATGCCAGTATTCCGACCAAAGTCAGTATTGTAGTCAATCGCATCCGGTTCATCTGCATTCACATGCCACTCCGTCGTTCCCGTCACTTGCGGGAGCAAGCTGGAGTTTGCCAAAGCATAGTCTAGGGTTCCCGTTTGTCCGTCGAAGACAAACGAATAGGCATCAGAGCCAATAAACTGTTGCGCTAAATCTGTATATCCTGCATTTTTCAGATTAGTAATCGCATCTTCTTGAGCATAGGCATTGAGATCGCCCAAAATCAAGAAATCACTATCGCCACTATTGGTGGGGTCAGTGTTCAGCCAATTGGCCAGAGCAGTAGCCGCATCAGCACGGGTATCAGACCAGAAGCCTTGACCATCCAATTGGTCAAAATCTGGATTACTGGTATCCGTCAGACCAGAACTGCCCTTAGACTTGAAGTGATTGACAACGGCGGTAAAGCTTTCCCCAGAAGCGGTTTCAGTGAAAGTTTGGGCTAAAGCGGCACGGTTGCGGTTCTGTCCAGAATTGTTCGGGTCGAGGAAAGCGGCTGTATTTAAGATATTGCTACTACCAGAGAGAGAAACTGCACTGGGTTTATAAATGAATCCTACCGCGATCGCATCATCCCCCACAAACTGAGTGCCCGGATTCACCCAATTATAAGTTCCAGCACCAACCGAGGTATTTAACTCATTCACCAGATTTTCGATAGCATTACCACTACTTCCTGCCAGGAAGTCATTTTCCACCTCCACTAACCCAACAATATCAGCATCTAAAGTGCTTAAAGCCGTAACCAGTTTTTCCGTTTGCCGCGTAAACTCTGTGGCATTATCTGCGCCACGAGGGTTATTACCATTAGCAGTGGTGTTGCTGCCTTCATCTAGGGTAGTGAAGTAATTGAGAACATTGAAACCAGCAACTTTTAGGCTACCGCCAACAGCATCAGGCGTTACCGGTCGGGCGTTGGTCGATACGAACGTCGGTGCAACCGTGAGGTGAATGCGATAGTTTTCGTCACCAGAACCACCACTGCCTCGACTATAGCTCACAACTCCAGTCAAATTAGTTACGGTATCTCCCATGCGGAAGCCATCAGCAGTGGAGAGACTACCATCAGGAAAGATAATAGGGTCAGGATTCTGGACCGTTTGACCGTCATCAATAACAATATTGCGCCGGGCAATATCTTGCTGATGAGCGGTAAATCCTGCTACATCAGGACTGTTATTTTGGGTGAATTGTTTTAAGCGTCCCCCTTGGGACACTCTCAGCTCTCCGAAGCGATCGAGCTGAAACATTTCCGTTACACTCAAGGTATCGGTAAAGCGGACTAACATCCCTTCGTATGGTTCAAGATCCGGGATCAGTTCGCCATCGCTATTGGTTACCGTTGCGGCAACGGGAAGGGAGATATCCGTCGCGGTAGGCAGAGCATTTCCAGAAGAAACAACCGTAACATTGCTAACGCTAGTTAGCTCCGTGAGACCAAAGAATTCCTCAACTTCTCCAGTCACTTGCACTTTATCGCCCACCTGGACATTAACCGCAGGACTGAAACCATCAAAGACAAAAATTCCTTCTGAGGTGGCGGCATTTCCGTCCGCATCGGCATCTTCTTCTTGGACAAAAAAGCCATTGAGATCCCCATTGGTTCCGACTCCAGTTCCGTCTTGGAAGTCGCCAACAACAATACCTTCAATAGTTACGGTATTGCCATCAAGGGCACTAGCAGCGCGGCTTCCCTGGATGTCGTGAATCAGAGTAGTAGAAGGAGTTGGAGTCGGAGATGGTGAGCCACTAACAGTAAAGCTTCCGGAGAAGGTTTGAGCAGCGCTCTGACTGCCCGTCCAGTTGGCAGAATTATTGATAGCGGCGAGTAAGTCAGCCTGAGTCCCGGATGTCGTGCCTACATACCGGGCATTATCGATTTCAGTCAAGGCGATGGCATTGGTGCCGTTGGTGAGTCCTTGAGGTAATGCTGAGGTATTACTATTGGTGGCATCAGCTTGCCATACTCCTGCCCCTTCGTTATTCAGAGCGGCGATAAAGGTAGATGCTCCCTGATAGGCGAGGATCTGGTCTCCACTAGCGCTTAGTGCAGGTGCGGTTCCAGAGACTGTCCCAGAAGATGCTGTGGTTCCAGTAATGGTTACCACCGTTCCGGCAGTGATGCCGCCAGCGGGGGGAGTCCAGGTAATCGTGTTTTCATTAGCACGAAAAGTATTGCTCGCTTGCCAACCGTTATCGGTGAAGAGGATAGATTCGCTGTCAGCAATATCGACGAGAGCAACGAAGGCGAAGTTGTCTGGGTTATCGGCGTTGTATTGGACAAATGCGATGTCCCCTGGATTGAGTGCCATTGTTTTTTTGCTGTGCTTAGTTTGCTGTGATTGAGTAGATGGGTAAACGAATAGGGATCGCACTCTGGAGAAGTTCCGAAGGCGATTAATCCCAGCTTGACTTCTTAATTGTTTTTCTCTTAACTTGCGTCAGTACCCAAGACTAGGAGGAAGCCACACAGCTTTTTACAGTACGGTGCGATCGTTTATATTTCATAAAGCTCTGGTCAAGTGTTGCTGAAGACGAGATAAACTTTAGGTAAAGAATATCCCTTTTCTGTCACTTTACTTTTAACTTGAGGAGTTATACAGCGCTTTGCGCTAGGGAATGGGGAATAGGGAATAGTACGATTCGTTCGCTAGAAACTAGACTAACTCGTTAGTTTAGGGGATTAGTGGCAAGGTTAACTACCTATGGGTTGATTGAAGATCGCTATCAACCCAGAAAAAATAGCAGAACCTTGACAGCTCAATCATCATGTAGATGCGATCCTTTCAAGGATATGCCCACAAGAGACGGATAATCAAGAAGTCTGGGGAGTCAGTAGCGATATTATGCTATGAACCCACTCATAAGTGAGGTATGGATGTAGTCGCCAAAACCGACCAGACAAGGAAAATCCAGAGTTTCTGCTGATGACAACAGCTTGATTATTCAGGAGCCGTGTGCGACTTTCATCGCACGCACGGTTTTGGAGCAGAGGGCAAGAAGGCGACTTCTTGCTCGACTGTAACGGGAATAGAGAGATGTGGGGAGGTGGAGAATAGAATAAGTCTACTTTAAAGGTCTCCCTATCCCCCTATCTCCCCATCCCTAAAGGGCAGCAACTTGGATTTCAACAGTTGCGGTTACTTCAGGGTGCAGTTTAATTTCGGCACTATAGAATCCGAGTCTGCTGATTTCCGGTAGGGTAATGCCACGACGGTCTACTTCTTGGGCAGTCGTTTCCAGGATAACTTCAGCGACTTCTCGGTCAGTAACTGTTCCAAAAATAGCTTCTCCTTCGCCGACTTGTTTGCGAATAGTGAAGCGACCGATGGTTTCCAGGGCAGTTTTTCGGGCTTCAGCCTGACGTTTTTCTTCGAGTAGCCGTTGACGTTCTTTTTCTTTACGAATTTCGACTTGTTTGAGGATACCTGGGGTGGCACGCAGGGCTATACCGTGGGGAATGAGATAGTTACGGGCATAACCACGGGCAACATCTACCACATCCCCGGATTTGCCGAGTTTGCTTACATCTTTGTTTAATACGATTTGTACTCTTTTGCTCATGATGAGTTGGCTGTTCTCTAGTGAGTTAAGTTGGATCAAAGTCTTTGATTATATCCGACTTTGGGGGCGATCGCAATTCCTGTACTGATCCTTGATTGTTCAAAGCTCTAAAACAGGTCTTTTTTACCGCGAATGCGACTAAAGGTTTGCACGGGATCGGTGCTGTCAGCAGCCGCTTGTAAACTGGGTTTATCCCAACGCAGGAAGGGGTTGGTGAGTTTTTCCAGACCCAAGAAGGAGGGGACGGTGGGTTGGTTGTTTTGTCTCGCTTCCTTGACGCTGGCAAATCTCTCTTGTAATTTGGGGTTATCTCCATCTACCGTTAGGGCAAATTTGAGGTTGCTGAGGGTGTATTCGTGGGCGCACCAAATTTGGGTATTATCGGGAAGATTTCTTAATTTACTCAGAGAATTAACCATCTGGGCTGGGGTTCCCTCGAAGAGGCGACCACATCCACCGGCAAATAGGGTGTCTCCACAGAACAGATTTCCGGGTTCACGGGTATCTGTTGGAGGGAAGTAGTAGGCAATATGCGCTTTGGTATGACCGGGGACAAAGAAGATTTGTGCCTCTTGGCCTAAAATGGTGAGGCGATCGCCGTCTTCAAGAAAAAAGTGTTGTCCTGGAATTCTCCCCCGGTCTACAGCCCCCCCATAAACTTGCAGTTGGGGAAATCTCTCCATTAACTGTTGATTGCCTCCTATATGATCGCTATGATGATGGGTGTTAAGGATGGCGATTAGGTCTGCACCGAGCGGCGCTAGGCACTCTAAGACGGGCTGCGGTTGGGCGGGATCGACGACAGCAGCTTGGTTGAGGTGGCGATCGTGTAAAACAAAGATATAGTTATCGGAAAGAGCAGGAAGTCGGTAAACTTGCATAGGATCTTGAGGGTATACTTAAATGAACTTCAGAATTTTCCTCTTCTCTCCTATTGTAAGGGTAAGATGTGAGGTAAAGTTTTGATCCACTAGAAAAGCCATCAAGACGACCCTCCCCCATGAGTAGCCTAAAACGTTATCACGCGATCGCCAACTAGACAAACCCTTTATGTCCCGTTCTCCATCTAACCAACCGAACTTGGTCACCCATCAAGTGGTTAAAGGCATTCTTGAGAGAGGTCAACTGACACCGAAAGAATACTTGATTATCAGTTCTGCCCTGATCTCGAATATGAAACTGAATCAGGAGATGAAACAGGAGATTAACCGGATATTGGATGCTCTACAAACTGGACGGTTGAAATTAGTGGATTCTTGAGAGAGAAAAAAATGATACCAAAGATAACTGTATTGATTCCGATCTATTGGGGCGATCGCCTGTGATGGAGACTACATCTAATGCCTTAAAAATTTCTATACTCGTCAGCGATCTTTCGCAAGCAGGTGCCGGTCGTTGGGGAGGAGCTGTCCGCACCTTTTTATTGGCCCAAGCATTAACTGAATTGGGGCATAACGTAGAAATTCTGGGCTTTAGTTTCGGTGAACCGCCAAATACCTCTGAGTCCAAGTATCCCATCGTTTGTGTACCTGGTGTCAACTATCCAGGTTTTTTCCGCTCTGCCCAAACCTTACTCAAAGCCATTCAAGGAGATATTCTGTATGCCCTAAGACCAAAACCTACCAGTTTTGGTTTAGCCTTACTCAAAAGAATGCAACGTCGTTGCTCCGTAATTGTAGATATTGATGATTGGGAATTAAGTTGGCACGGGGGAGACCAATGGCGCTATCGTCCCAGCTTAAAACAGTTTGGCCGCGATATTCTCAAGCCACAGGGAGCGCTGAGAATGCCCGATCATCCCCTCTATCTAAAATGGATGGAAAATCAAGTTTCTCTAGCTGATGCAGTAACGGTTCATACCCGATTTTTGCAGGAGCGTTTTGGTGGAGTTTATGTCCCCAATGGTAAAGATACAACCTTGTTTAATCCCCAGAATTATAATCCCGAAGTTTCCAGAGAGCGCTACGGACTTTCAGACTATCGAGTGCTAATGTTTCCCGGAGCGCCAAGACCCTACAAAGGCATTGAAGATGTTTTACTGGCTTTAGATAAACTCGATCAACCGGATTTGAGAGTTGTTATTATTGGGGGTAGTCCTTATGATGATTACGATCGCCATTTGCAAGAGAAATGGGGACGGTGGATTATTCAGATTCCCAAACTGCCTTACGAGAAAATGCCAGAGGTGGTGTCTGCGGCCCATGTAGTAGTCGTTCCCCAACGGAATACACCGGCAGCCTTAGCCCAATTCCCGCTAAAATTGACCGATGCGATGGCTATGTCCAAGCCAGTTTTAGCCTCTAATGTGGGGGATTTACCAGAAATTTTAGGAGGAACTGGTTATTTAGTCGATCCAGAGTCTCCCGATCAAATTGCCGATCGGATTGACTCTATTTTCAAGGATCTAGATTTAGCCAATGAACAAGGCCAAAAAAGCCGCAAAAGATGTATGGAAAACTATAATATTGAAGCTATGTCAAAAGAATTAAAAAATCTTATTGACAATCTTCGTAAACATAAAACTATATAACATTGAGATCAGGTCAAGAGGTACAGTATGTCGTCTAGAGAGTTTGTATTTAAGTATTTAAAAAAATATCCGATCCCCTTAATCAGCAACATTATCCTAGGATTCTCTGGAGCCATTTTTAATGGGGTCAATACTGCCCTGATTATTCCAGTTGTTCTTCAGATTGTCGGACAGGAAGTTGAACTTAAAGGAGCGCCTCCTGCGCTGAAATTTATCTTTGCCCCCTTTGAAGGTATTCCTGAACAGTACCGATTGGGGGTAATGTTAGCAGCCATTATATTGACAATTATATTGAAGGAAGGGGTGAATTATTTGCGTGCTATTGTGGCAGCCGCATTCAAGCGAAGAATGACCAATTGTATGAAGATTGATATTATGTCAACTCTTCTAGAAACAGATATTGATTTTTATAGTAAGAATAAGTTGGGTGATATCACGAAACGTTTAGGGGGAGATACAACACAAACAACAACCGCAATTAATTCATATGTGGATTTGACCATCTACCTAATCACCTCGTTTTTTTTCTTGTCTTTCCTCGTTTCTTTGTCCTGGCAATTGACCGTTATTTCAACTCTAATGATCGTTATGGTTGCCGTGGTTAACCAAGGTGTGGTCAAACGTTCTAAGCAGTTGGGAAAAGAAGTATCTAATCAGCAAAGGATGTACTCGATTAAGGTGTTGGAAGTTTTAGGTGGAATTCGATTAGTTAAGTCAGTTGGAAATGAGCAGCAAGAGTTTGGTTTAATTAAGAGGATGATGCTTAAGCTGGAAAAATTTAACTTCTTAGCGCAAAGTAATAGTGCCCTAATTAAGCCCTTAAGCGAAATTACGAATATATTTACAGTGATTTCTATTCTACTGGTCGGCCGTGCGTTTTTCTCCAGTCAATTGGAAAATTTGTCAGCGATTCTACTCACGTATTTGTTTGTTTTATTTCGGATGATGCCGGTGGTCAATTCGATTAATGGTGTCCGAAATACTCTGGCTAAAGCGTCAGCGAGTGTGGATTTTGCCTATGATATCTGGCGGCGTGATAATAAGCCGATTATGACTCAAGGAATTGTTCCGTTTAATGGGTTTCAGGATAAAATTCATTTCAAAGAGATATCATTTGCTTATCCCGGTCATAATCATTTGGTCATTAAGAAAGCTGATTTAGTCTTGCCTAGAGGGAAGAGTTTGGCGTTGGTGGGTTCGTCAGGAGCAGGAAAATCAACATTTGCAGATTTGTTGCCCAGATTTTACGATCCGACGGAAGGTTCTATTTTGATCGATGGCCGTGATATTCGTGAGTTTGAGCTGCGTAGTTTGCGAAAATCTATGGGGATTGTTAGTCAAACAACGTTTCTGTTTAATGATACAGTGAGAAATAATATTATTTATGCTCGTCCAGATGCTACGGAGGATGAGATGGTAACGGCGGCGAAACAGGCGAATGCTTATGATTTTATTATGCAATTGCCGAAACAATGGGAAACGGAGGTGGGCGATCGCGGTGTGATGCTTTCTGGAGGACAACGCCAACGGTTGGCGATCGCCAGAGCGCTGCTACAAGATCCGGATATCTTAATCCTAGATGAAGCAACGAGTGCGCTCGATACGGTGTCTGAGCGTATTGTCCAAGAGGCGATCGACCATCTGAGCCGCGATCGGACTACATTAGTCATTGCTCACCGTCTCTCCACCATTCAGAACACCGATCAAATTGCTGTTTTAGATAAAGGTCAAGTGATGGAAGTCGGGACTCATCAGGAATTATTAGAAAAAAAAGGGTTATATCATCGTCTGCATTCCATGCAATTTTCAGAAACAGAAGCATCAGAAACTACTGGACAGAAAAGGATTGACTATCAAACCCTATCAAAAGCATCTTACGAAGCTAGAACTCAACTCAATTCGATGATTGGTTCTTTACGATTATTAGCCGATGAGATTGTCGATACTCCAGAGGAACAATTAGAATTGACCGAAGAAGCCTATCGTTCAGCCATCAACTTGCTCAGAACCTTTGAAGTATTTGAAAATAAGCTACGTTAAATTAAAACAGCACTAACAAGAACACAAAAAATCATTCCCTTGGTTTGGAGGCTAAACAACAGACTCTAACAAACTAATGTACTGTTGTGCTGCATCCTTCCAAGTCCAAAGAGATAGTTTTTCTTGTGTTTTTTCTGGATTCAACTTACTCTTAGGATGATGAACAAATCTTTCCATACACGCAGCTAAAGCCTCTGCATCTCCTGGAGGGAAAAACTCAACTTGATCAAAACACTGATACAATCTAACTTGCTCTTGAAATACCTCTAAATCTGAAGCAATAACCGGTAAACCTCTTGAAATTGCTTCCGAGAGAGCCAGACCAAAACCCTCATATTGTGACGGTATAATCACACAAGAGCAATGCTGATACCAATATTCTACCTGTTCATATTCTCCATAACCCAAACCGTTAAAATACTGCTCAATTAAATCTCTATTGTCTGAATAGACTTGATGGCATTGATTTAAATAATTAGAATATTCTTGAGTACTACTTTGCTGGGACAGGCTTAAACGCCCATTGACTAAAGCATCTGTTTCCTTACCGGTAAGTACAACCTGGAACTGAAGTTTTTTCTGAGCAACTTTTATCCCGCTTCTCAGTAACGTTAAGTGATCCTTATAAATTCCAAATGAAGAAGGAAAGTAAAATGTAATTCGATCGCTAGAGTTAACAGTTGTCTCTCTATCACTTTCCATCTTACGAATGGCGACCCCAGCATTAGAAATGGGTTTAATTTTGGATGAAAAACCAGGAAAAGTTGATATTATATCAGTCTTTGTCTTTTCAGAAACCGTAAAAACTAGATCGGATTTTTTCAGCCATGCTAACAAACTTTGATCGTACTCTCTCACATAATCTTCTGGATAGGTCATGGGGGCAAACCGCCAAAATACATCATGAGCGATCATTCCCAAAGGGATTTTGAGGTTAGGTGGCGTTAATCGATTGGTTAAAACATATAAACAATGGGTCGCTTGATACTTTTCAATTAATCCATTGAGTGCATTATGCTTGGACTGCTTGTTTCTAACTTTCTTTATTTTTTTCTCCAGTTGTTTGATTTTAAATATCTTTGATCCTGAAATTAAAATTCTTAAAAAAGATAAAAGTATATTCTTTGGCGGGACAAAAGATTCGTAAACTATGATCTCAGAAGAGGGTAGTATTTTCTGAAAATAATGAATATCTTTTTTAGGTAAAACTATAATAACTTTTTCTATTTTCTTAGAAAATTCTTCAATAAGAGAGATAATTACTCGCTCGACACCACCCGATCGATAATATTCAATGGGGATAATTAGTTTCATCTTAGTTGAGTAAGCCATATCTACAAAAAAATCCAATATTAAACTTAATTATACTGATTTTTTAACCAAATAGGTGCAACTTTTGCCCAGGTCTCTTCTTGAGCTAACTGCTGAAATTGTTCGCGAATTAACTGCAATTTTTCCGGGTCTTCCCGCATTAACTCAATTACTTTATAGGCTACTGCTTCTTGCGTTTCCTGAGATTCTGGATCTCCAGAAACCTTTATACCATAAGATTTTTCACCTAAAGCGGCTAAATCAGTCATGACTGGAATACAACCAACCATTGCTGATTCACGCACAGAAATACAATCAATTTCTGGATAGGTACAACCATAATAATGAATCAATGATTTTGCTTTTTCCTCTAGAATCTTATCTTGAGAAACACGACCGCGATCAAACACACCAGGCTGATTCATCAGATCGATCATTTTTTTTCTCCACTCAGAGTGTTTAGGGTGATTATCTCGCTTTGTAAACCCATAGAATAAGTGAAGTTCTGCTTCAGGAATTTCTTGTTTAATAATCGGCCACCCGTAAGTTAGCATATACTCTAATCCTCGATAGTAGCGCGAGCCATAGATTAATTTGTAGGGGGTTTTAGGTGTATTGTATAATGGGCTAATATCTTCACTCACTCCATTGTTGATGACGACAAATTTATCATCATTAAACTGGGGCAATAGTTGGCGTTGATAATGACTCTTAGAAAATATTTTATCAAAAGGTTCTAATCGTTCTGTTGTAAAGGCTTTAGCCGGGCCTAGAGTATCATGCCAATCTAACCAAAGGTTCTTGGCATTAATGGGATGCTGGAGTAAGGTAGAATGTCTCCAAATAATCACGGTATCAAAGCGATCGCACCAATTGAATTTATAATAGTTGACATATTCTACTCCATCATAAAGTCCCTCTTGATCGCCACAATTGCTATACACCGTGACTTGATATCCTAACTTCACCCATTCTCTGGCCAGATAAATAACAGCCGCATGAGAACCACTTGCACCAGTTTTCAAGCTATTTGGAGTTAATCCTTCATGGTGGTTCCCGGTATAATAAACGATTGAATGAGGAGACCATGTTTTAGCCGTTATCTTCTTATAAAGAGTCTGAAGATTAGGGAGTTTTTGCTTAACCCATGCTTTGATTTTTTTCATTGGCCGTACTTTATGTCATGGAGATAGTGAAGATTTCTTTATTTTCTGTCTCTAGTCTAAACAGGTGGTCTATGATGATCATGGATAATTAAGGAACGAGTAAAACAGTCAATCATTTCGGAGAGTCTAACCAAAACTTGGTAATGTTACAACTATATCATAACGGATGTATTCAAGTATGGGTTTCATGAACATCTATCAAAAAACACTTGGGAAGGTAAAGTCACAAATAAAACTTATAAACCAGGGCTTAAAATCTAAAATATGGCCAGATAAGTCTATTGTATACTATACGGGAGATACTGATTATGAATGGTCTCCAGAAAGTCTAAAAACTGGATTAGGAGGTGCAGATGCCCGCATTGTCTATTTATCTCGTGAATGGATTAAATTAGGTTATTCTGTTACTGTCTATAATAATTGTGGATCTCAACAAGGATTGTATGATGGAGTCCAGTATTATCACCACACCCAGTTTAATCCTTGCGATTCTTTTGATACGTTAATCATGTGGCAGTTTGCCTGGCGAATTAAATTTCCGATCAAAGCAAAAAGGGTTTGGCTCGATTTAGGTTCTGTTCTATTGCCAGAAGAAGTGACCTATGAAAAACTAAAAGGCTATGATAAGGTGTTCTGTAAAAATTTCTTCCATCGATCCTTATTACCAGAAATTCCAGATCGCCAAATTGCGATTATCCCCAATGGATTCGATCCCTCCTTCCTTAAATTTTGTGGACAGACTAAAGATCCCTATAAAATTATCTACGCATCCAATTATATCCGAGGTCTAGAAAGAATGTTAGAATTCGGCTGGCCCTTGATTCACCAAGAAATTCCTGAAGCCAAACTTCATATTTACTACGGTTGGCCGAGACAAATCAAAGAAGATTGGAAACAGAAAATGGAAACCTTGATGCAACAACCGGGCGTAATTGAACAGGGAAAGATAGGTCGCGAACAGCTTATGGCCGAGAAAGCTACTTCTAATATTAATTATTATGGATGTACTTTTGAAGAGCTTGATTGTAATACAGTGCGAGAATCTGCCCTAGTGGGTGCTGTCCCCGTAACGACGGATTATGCTGGACTGAAAGATAAAGAATATTGTGTTAAAGTATCAGGTAATCCTTATACGAAAGAAACCCAAGAAGCAGTAGCTTGGAAAATTATAGAGCTGATGCGAAATCCCTCAAAATTGCAAGAGATCCGCGAACGGTTTTCCCATCTCGTTAAAAATGAGACTTGGGAACAGGTGGCCCAACTCTGGTTAAATGAACAATAGAAATTTAGAGATAAAACTATGACCCTACCTAACTTTTTATTGATTGGCGCGGCTAAATCAGGAACATCTTCTTTATATTACTACCTTAAGCAGCATCCACAAGTCTATATGCCAGCGTCTAGAGATCAAAAAGAACCTGATTTTTTTACTCTAGAAGGAGAAGAGGTTAATCGTATTGGCCCCAATGGCACTCATGTGATGACGAATGCCATTACTGATTTGCAAAGCTATCAGGAATTGTTTGCAGAGGTAACTAATGAGAAAGCGATAGGAGAAGCATCTACGTCATATATTTACAGTGAAAAAGCAGCTCAAAGAATTCATCATTATATTCCTGATGCCAAGTTGATTGCAATTCTCCGACAGCCAGCAGAACGGGCGTTTTCACATTTTTTATTTTCTTTGAGTAATGGAAGAGAACCGGTTCCAGATTTTGCTAAAACTCTGAAAGAAGAAGAGGATAGGATTGCCAAAAATTGGAGCTTTCAATGGCATCATAAACGCCGGGGATTTTACTATGTTCAGTTAAAGCAATACTTTGATACTTTCGATGCGAAGCAGATTCGAGTGTATCTCTATGACGATTTGATTGAAAATCCAACTGGACTGATGAAAGAGGTTTTTCAATTTTTAGAAGTAGAGGATAACTTTTCCCCTAATGTGAGCAAGAAACATAACCCTACTCGTGTTCCCAAAAATCAGACAGTGAATACTCTGCTGAATCGACCAAATCCTGTTAAAGCCGTGGTAAAAACCCTGTTACCGATGAAGTTTCGTAAAAGTATTGCTGATAGACTGAAACAGCAAAACTTAGGGAAGCCTAAATTATCTCCCAAGCTACGCAAGGAACTGACAGAAGAGTATCGGGAGGATATTCTGAAGCTTCAAGATTTGATTGGACGAGATTTATCGAAGTGGTTGGAGGGTTGAGGAGTTAGCGAACATGAGCAATTATGATAACTTACCTCCCATCTATTTTTACCTTCCTCAAGCAGACTGGCTAGAAGATATGCCAAATAATGCTAAGAGTTATTGGGAAGGGTTTGGTCGTGGAATTTACTGTTGGACTTTGCAAACTTATTTACATCTTAAGTCCGATGGCTTTCCTTGTAGCTTAGTAGGATCGATTCCAGATGAAGGTATTGTGTTAGCTCATCGGGATTCGTTTAAGTATGAATTGAGACCAATCCCCAAAGTCTTGATGGTCTGTATGAAAGCCGATCAAGCAGTTCATCCTTATGCTCACATGCATATTGTCCAAAATCCAAGGGAAACTCAAGTTGTTAAGAATAGCCATTATATTCCGCTTTGGTCTCAACCTGGAATGATTGCTCGCGATCGCGATCGCGGCGATCGCTTTGAAAACATCGCTTATTTTGGCATCAGTTATAACCTGGCTCCAGAATTAAAAGATCCCTCCTGGTCTCAAACCCTTGCAGAGATGGGGTTAGAATGGACTATTGTACCCAAAGAGCGATGGCATGATTACAGTGATGTAGATGCTGTAATTGCAGTCCGTACCTTTGAAGCAACCGAAAGCTATCTGTGGAAACCGGCAACTAAACTCTACAACTCTTGGCGTGCAGAGGTTCCCGTTATTTTGGGAGCTGAATCAGCGTTTCAAGCAGAACGACGCAGCGATCTGGACTATATTGAGGTTAAATCTCTAGAGGAGGCGATCGCCGCCATTCAAACTTTGAAAGACAATCCAAAGTTGCGGCAGGAGATGATCGCCAATGGGCGAGATCGCGCTCAAGCAACCAGCATTGAAACCATCCTCTCCTCTTGGAAAACCTTCCTCACAGATATTGCGACTCCTGCCTATCAACGTTGGCTAGAATCAGCCGATCTATTGAAATGGATGTACATGCAACAACACTATTGGTTGATTAAAGCAGAAGCGATTAAGAGACGGTTAAAATCTCTTACCTCCTAGTCCCAATCGAATTTTTTTTAAGCAAGCTGAGACAAAAGTTGATACAGTTTCCAAGTAGAAGTCCATACAGAATACCCCTGAGTAAATTTTTTCTGCCCATTTTTGGCTATCCAAGCGACCTTCTCTCGATTTGCTAGAAGCATATCTAGCTTATTGGTCAAATTATCAAAATTAAATGAAATATAATCCTCTCCTTCAACTAAATCAGAATTAGGTAATAGTTTGATCGCATCAATCGAATCATGAGATAGCATTAAAGTTTGAGCATTTAAACTCTCTAGATGTCTAAATGTTCCGGGTCCATGTCCTGGTGGACAAACAGAAACCAAAACACGAGACAGATAGTTTTTATAGTTGGGATCTTTTTCTTTGTATTCTGTATCTATTGAATTACTTCCCTGATAGGTCTTAATAATATTGAGAGTTGCCTCTCTCATTTGTTGTCGATAAGATTTTTTATTGGGGGTAATCCTTACTCTACAGGAGATATCAATACTGCGCTCAACTTTTTTCTGAGATATGGCAAAGCTACCAAAATAATTATAGGCTGGAGAACGAGGATTCAGTCCTATGGGATAAGTAGTAGTCCAAACCACATTGTATTTTTGTAAATACTCTTTATGGGGAGCATTCTTAATTCTGGGTAATGAGGTAACAATTTCTGGAGCAAGAGATTCAAATCTAGGAAAACCATCATAATTGCCATGATCGTGGGTGTCAAATAATACTTTGCTTTTTTTAGAATTTAAAAACTTTTCATCTGTTCTATTAATAACTGAAAGGTTTCGCAAAAATTTTCTTGCATTTTCACCAGGAGGAGGCGAGTATATGACAATATCATATGAATCTTGATTAAAAGTCACATAATCATGAAGACTGATTTCTGTAAAATCAATCAGGAATAGCCTTTTTAGCCAGTATGTACAATACACTAAATAGGGCACATTACAGGAGGACTTATAGTCTCGAACTAATAGAACTTTAATCATATATCCAGCTACCTCTCCTCTGGAAATTGATTGTAGAACTCGTGGTATTCCTTTAATAGGTTCACCCATCTGTGACTTATTTCTTCTAGGGTATTTCTTTTAAGTCGTAAATAAGAATTAACAACGGCTCGACCATCACGAACATTATACAGTAAATAAGCGTCAATTTCCCCCTGTCTAAACTCTCTCGCTTTAAGTTTATTCGATATCCAATGAACTGTTTTACTAGAATCCGTGAGAATTTCAGCTTCTATTTTGGAAAAGAGTATTGTGTAGGGATTTAATATGCTATCGTTACCTAGCCATTCTCTAACCGATCTCTCAATTTTCAAAGGAATATACTTGTGTAACCGGTGATCCGACAATCCAGATGCTAACTGCCTTAATTCGGTCTCGGTGAATTTATCTTGCCAAAATGTGCTACCTGGTGGAGTCCAAGCCCAGTTTTGTTGCGTTTTTCCTACAATTTCAGGCAATTTACTAATTTCACCTAATAAGAAAGCTTTAGGATGGCTGCCAAGCATTAGTTCTACTAGGGTTGCTCAGGAGCAACCAATGCCCATTATGAAGATAACTTTCTTCTTCATGAATTGGTCTATGACATTCCCATATTAAATGGTGTCATAAACTCAGAGCATTGTCAAGAAGTGACCCCTCATTAAGATCTTTCAAAATGACTCTAGTTAATAGTTGTCAAAACTATCTTCGATGAGTAACAATAAACAAAAGAAACCAGACAGACTTAATGTTTTGGTAGCCCGATCTCTAGTATGTCCTTGTGTATTCAATCCTATGACTCATGGAATCTATACATCTGCTAATGATGTGGTTTACGATCAACTGGTTGCACTGCTGAACAGTATAGAAGTCAATGTTGGTGCTGATACACCCGTCTGTGTGATTGCTTATGACGATCGCCTGGATCGCGTCAAAGCAGAAATTAGTCGAAGAAAAAATGTAGAATTACTCAACGATCCAGAGATCTTTGCTCCTTGGGAAGAATTTTCCTACGAGGTCTGGAAAGCACATCCTAATGTACTGCAACAGTGGAAAGATCAGGGAATTCAGGGAGTTCGTCGTATCGGAATGAACCGTCGGTACTGTGCGTTTGACCCAAATAGTCCGTTTGAAAAATTTATCTACTTTGATGCGGATGTATTGGTTCTCAACTCCCTAGATTTCGTCTTTGAGGAACTTAATCATCATGATTTCGTTGTCTATGATTTCCAGTATAAAGACCCCTCTCATATTTATAATTTAGAGAGTTCCAAACTATTTGAAATCTTCCCCCAAGAACGAATTCGTCAAGAGATTTTCTGTGCTGGATTTTATGGGTCTAAACGAGGATTGTTATCCGTTGAGCAAAGAAATGAGCTGGTTGCTCACCTGCAAGCTGGAGAAGCTGAAATTTTATACCCATCAGCCCCTAATCAATCTGTTCTGAATTATATGACCATGCGATCGGGTTTGGACATTTACAACTTTTCCCTACACCTCCCGAAAGAACAGACTACGGGATGTTCCGTAACTTCTCCTCACTTTGAGGAACGAGATCATTTGCTCTATGATAAAGGGATGCAGTTAACGTACCTCCACTATATTGGACTTTCTTCCAAGGTATTTACTCGTCTGTGTGCTGGGGAAAACTTCGACTTTCCCTATCGAGAACTATTCTTACACTATCGCTATCTGCACGAACCCGAAAATCGACCTGAATTTGTCGGGAAACCTCAACCTTATAACCCACCTCCGGCATTTATGGATAAAGTCTTTCGTAAATTAGGGATTAAGACATCTAGGAAATAATCATGAATCGCGGAATTTATATTACAGCGAACGATAAATTTACCGAGCAGGCGATCGCCCTCCTCAATAGTATCCGATATTACGACAAAGATACCCCCATCGTCTTGATACCCTACGACGACAACCATCAGACCCTTGCCGAAAGACTCAAAAGCGACTATGGAGTATCTCTGTACGGAGATTTAGACTTCATTGAACGGCTCTCTCAAAAGCTCTATGATACCTTTGGTGAAGGCTTTTTCTCCCGTCCAAACCAATTTCGCAAACAAGCCTGTTGGTTTGGGGAATTCGATCAATTTCTCTATATTGATACCGATATCGTCGTTTTTGAAAAGATTATTGACAACCTCAACTATCTTGACGAATACGACTTTCTGTGCTGCGACTATCAACATGCAGGGGGAATCGCCAATGTATTTACCAACAAAGTAATTGAAGACGGAGTGTTTACCCCAAACGATTTACAAGACATCTTTAACTGTGGATTTTGGGCTTCTAAAAAGAACCTGCTAACCGAAACCGATCTCTATGAAGCCTTTACAGAATGCGCCCAACATCCAGAATACTTCGACTTTAGTCAAAAAACCTCCGATCAACCCATTATTAACTACACTATCCTGAAGCAAATTAACCGTCGGTTCAATGTCGTTCGCAGACCCGGAAAAGCTCCAGGAAGTTGGGCAGGAAGTCCCCATTTTCAGCAACAGGGGAATACCTTAATTGACCCGAAAACGAACCAATCCTTACAATATATCCACTGGGCAGGTATACGAATTGAACCCGGTTGTCCCTATTGGAATATTTGGAAACATTACCGCTACCTCGGAGATCCCAATCCTCCGGCTGACCCTCCAGCCCCTAAAACTGAACTGCAATGGAAACAGAAACTGAGAAATATTAAGAAAACTATCCTCGGTTAGTTCATCTCCTATAATTGTGCAGGAATAAAAACGAGAAATTATCTGGGTAATGACTAAAGTAATTGTAACTGGCGTAGCCGGTTTTATTGGTTCCACCTTAGCCGAAACCTTACTCAATCAAGCTCAAGAAGTCATTGGTGTCGATCAATTTAACGATTATTATGACCCAACACTGAAACGCCGGAATGTTAGTCGTTTTCAAAACCATCCTCAGTTTACCCTTATAGAAGGAGATATTCAAACCTTAGATTGGAATTCCTTATTCACTGATGTAGAAGTAGTTTATCACCAAGCAGCGCAAGCAGGAGTGCGTGCGAGTTGGGGGCAAGGGTTTCGCTCCTATACGGAACGGAATATCAATGCGACTCAGATTATGCTGGAAGCAGCGAAAAATTCCACGACGTTGAAGCGGTTTGTTTATGCTTCGACCTCATCAGTGTATGGAAACGCGGAAACCTTTCCGACTTCAGAACTCATTCCTCCCCAACCGGTTTCTCCCTATGGGATCACAAAATTGGCGGCGGAACGATTATGTGTCTTATATCACCAAAATTTTCAGGTTCCGTTTACGGCTCTACGGTATTTTACGGTATATGGTCCCCGTCAACGGCCGGATATGGCGTTCCATAAATTTTACAAAGCGGTGTTGGAAGACCGGGCGATTGATGTCTATGGGGATGGTCAACAAACGAGGGATTTCACCTTTATTCAAGATGCTGTAGCTGCGAATATAGGGGCTGCAACCGCTCCTGATGCAGTTGGAGAGATTTTTAATATTGGTGGAGGGAGTCGGGTCGTATTGATGGATGTCCTGGATACGATGGAAAAAATTGTTGGTCAACCTATCCGTAGAAACCACATCGATCGCGCCATGGGCGATGCTCGTCATACCAGCGCTGATGTTTCCAAAGCCAAGACATTGCTGGAATACCAGCCCCAAGTATCTTTAGAAGAAGGCTTAACTCAGGAGTGGGAATGGGTGAAGGAACTTTATAGTTGATCGAGGTAAGGGGCCCCTAGCCCCTTGTCTTCTCATAAAATGAGGTTTATGAATTTAGGAAATCCTGTTGGTTGGCATTTTTCTGATATCCATTAACCAAGTTTTTCTCCACTAATAATAAATACGGGATCGACGGCGGCAAAAACTTGATACATGCCCCGTTTTTCCAAACGATTAACCCCAGATTGAACGACTTCTATATGTCTCACTTGTAGCTGGGCAAACCCTTCGGATAAAGCGTATAAACTTTCTAACGATCCGGCGGTTGCCACAATCCGTCCTTCTGGGAGTAACAAATTCCAGACGGCTTCTAAAATCTGTTTAACTGAGCGTCCGCCTTCCATACAAACTCGATGGGGGCGCAGAGGAATATTTTCTAAACATTCGGGGGCATTCCCTTCAATAATTTCTACATTATTAACATCAAAGCGATCGCAGTTTCGACGAATTAAGCTGGCTACCTCGTCATCTCGCTCGACGGCAAAAATCTGTCCTTCAGGGCACAATAGCCCCGTTTCCACGGGAATTGTACCGGTTCCTGCACCAATGTCCCACAAAATTGAATCCTTACGCAATCGCAGAGCAGAAATCAATAATAATCGGATCTCCCGTTTACTCAAGGGAATACCAGGTAACCTCTCAAATAGATCGTCGGGGATACCAGGAGAAACAAAGGGCCAAAGGGACATAAAGGGTGATCCTACCATCAGAGAGAAAGCTAGAGCAAATTTTATCGTACTGGATTCTCCCCTCTTTACTATTGCCTAACAACTTTTAAAGTTTTCAGGGTGGGATCGCTACACCCGGAGATCGTCCCTCCTAGGGATAGGACTTGTTGTAGATAATCCAAGGCTGACATATTAATCATTTCACCCGGCATGATTGCGGGAATGCCGGGAGGATAGGGACAAATGATTTCTGCACAAATACGCTCATCTGTTTGTTCTAAAGGTAAGGTTTCTGTTTGAGAGAAAAAGGCTTGACGAGGAGAAAGGGCAGGACTAATTAAAAATGAAGATGGATGGACAAATAAACATTCTTCTTGCCATCGTTGTAGTACGGTGGGATCGGAGGAACACTCATGAGTCCCTTGGGTTGGGCAGATTTGAGCTAATCCTTGGACTAATTGATCGATATCAGCCTGAGTGTTGCCCAGACTAATAATAAAGGTTAAAGACTGGGCAGAGGGTAATTCAGCAATAACCCCGTGGCGATCGTGTAAAAGTCGATCGGCTTGATAGCCGGTTAAGCCGCAAGAAGTGACTTTAATACTTAAGCGAGTGGGATCTAAAGCAAGAAACCCCTTGCTGATTTTGGTCTCTAAAACTTTTAATTGAGGAATGGTTTTTAGGCTTTGTTGTGCCCGTTCTGCTAACTGTAAGGTTTGGGAAATCAAGCTCTCTCCTTGGAGAGCCATCTGCTGACGAGCAGCATCTAAAGAGGCGAGCAGTAAATAACTGGGGCTGGTTGATTGGAGCAGTTGGAGCGATCGCCGAATGGCTTCCGGCTCAATCCGCGCCCCTTTCAGATGAAGCATTGAGGCTTGTGTCATCGCTCCTAAAACCTTATGACTCGATTGAATCGCTACATCCGCGCCACAAGATAGGGCCGAAGGAGGTAAATCTGGATGGAAGTGAAAATGGGGGCCATGGGCTTCATCTACAATCAAGGGAATATGAGAGTCATGGCATAACTGAGCGATCGCCTCCACATCTCCACAAACCCCCTGATACGTTGGATAAACCATCATCACTGCCTTCGCATCGGGATGTTGGGTCAATGCCTTCTGGATCGACATCGGCGTAACACTATTGACCATATCCCAATCCGGATCGTACTCCGGATTAACAAAAATCGGCATCGCTCCAGAGAGAATTAATCCAGAAATTGCCGAACTATGAATATTTCGGGGTAAAATGATCTTCTCGCCACTGGTGCAAGTTGCCAAAATCGCAGCCATTACACCGACTGTCGAACCATTGACCAAAAACCAGGTTCGATCGGCACCAAACGCTTGAGCTGCCAAATCTTGGGCTTCTCGGATTGCCCCATCTGGAGCATATAAATTATCCAGATCCGGCAATTCCGATAAATCCGCTTGAAAGACCAAACTCCCAAATAAATCAGCCAAAGGGCGAGAAATACCAACTCCCCGCTTATGGCCAGGAGTATAAAACGGAGCGTGAGGGTGGGTCACATAGTGGCGAAGCGCATCTAAAATGGGGGTTTTGGCTTGAGACACTTTGGTAAATCCTATAACTTTCAATCAACCCAGTTGGCGATCGGTACACACTTAAATCAACTTAACAACCTGAAACTTCATTAACAAACTCCACTAATGCTCAGAGCTGGAATTGTTGGACTGCCCAATGTGGGCAAATCAACGTTATTTAACGCCTTAGTCGCCAATGCTAAAGCACAAGCGGCTAATTTTCCATTTTGTACAATTGAACCCAATGTTGGGGTGGTTGCCGTCCCTGACGAACGCCTGTCCGTATTGGCTAAAATTTCCCAATCGGAACAAATCGTTCCCACGCGGATTGAATTTGTTGATATTGCTGGTTTAGTCCAAGGAGCCAGTCAAGGTGAAGGCCTGGGTAACCAGTTTTTAGCCAATATTCGAGAAGTAGATGCCATTGTGCATGTGGTTCGATGCTTTGAAAATGATGATATCATTCATGTTTCCGGTTCTGTCGATCCGAGTCGGGATATTGAGGTGATTAATCTAGAGTTGGCCCTAGCTGACTTGAGTCAAGTTGAACGGCGATTAGACCGTGCTCGTAAGCAAGCCAGAGGTAATAAGGACGGTCTGGTCGAAGTGAGTGCCCTGGAAAAACTACTTCCTGTCTTGAATGAAGGAAAATCTGCCCGTTTAGCGTCTTTGAATGAGGAAGAACTCGACAGCATTCAAGGTTTGGGTCTGTTAACGGCTAAACCGATTATTTATGCAGCGAATGTATCTGAAGATGATTTAGCCGAAGGTAATGAATGGGTAGAGGTGGTCAAACAAATGGCGGCCCAAGAAACGGCCCAAGTAGTGACCATTTCCGCCCAGGTGGAGTCAGAGTTAATTGAACTGCCTCCAGAAGACCGGGACGATTTTCTGGCCAGTTTGGGCGTAGAGGAGGGGGGTCTACAATCGTTGATTCGTGCCACCTATACCCTGTTGGGATTACGTACCTATTTAACCACTGGGCCCAAGGAAACCCGCGCTTGGACTATTCAAGCAGGGATGAGTGCTCCCCAAGCTGCGGGCGTAATTCATTCCGATTTTGAGCGGGGATTTATTCGGGCTGAAACTATTGCGTACCAGGATTTAGTCAGTAATGGTTCTATGAATGCAGCCAAGGAAAAAGGGCTGGTACGCAGCGAGGGTAAAGAGTATGTGGTGCAAGAAGGGGATGTGATGTTATTCCGGTTTAATGTTTAAAGTGGGGAGTGAGGCGTGCGGAAATTAGCTCAGGGGGGTTGAACAAATCTTCTAAGATAGATCGAATGTATGCTTGTTTTGCATGTTCCCTGTTTTTAAAGATGACAAAATCCAATTCTAGCGATCGCCAGCCCCCCGAGTCTAAACCGGAACCCAAGCCAGAACTCTCCTTAACTCCCCCTAAAGTTCAACGGCCCAAACCCCCGGAAATTGTTCAAAGACCTCGAAGACCTCAAACTACGCCCTCAGCGAAACCCGAGGCGACACCTGAGGTGAAACCCGAGGCGAAACCCGAACGAGCCTCTAAAGTCCCTAAACCCCGTAAAGTTCAGGATGCTCCCCGATTGCCAAAAATGGAACAACCAGAACCCGTACCCGAATATGGAGGACGCAAAGCAGGCGATCGGATTGTTCTGCCCTATAGCGGTAAAAGTGTGGAGATTAGCCACTTTTATGAAACCGCCGGCCACTGGTATGCGGCCTTTGAAGTGGGCTGTGTTCGGGCTGATTTATTAGAAAAATCTTCTTAACCCTTGACAGATGATCGAAATGTGATAGACTGTGGTTGGTGGTGAGGAGTAAAGTGAAAGGAAAACGCGCTTGGGGTCGAAACATGGCCAGACTCCCAGGCGCTTTTCCTTTTTCTTGAAGAATTTAACTAACAGGAAAAATATCTTAAGTCTGGGTAGGTTAAGCAGATCGATCCATTAAAATCCAGGGTGACGACAATGGATTAATGATATTGGTGGCGATCGCACTATGACCGAAACAACTCAAACCCTACCCCCTAACTTAGATAAAATTGTCAAACGCTTCCAACGCTCTCAAGATCCAAAGCGTCGCATCGAGCAACTCATTGACTACGCCAAGAAATTACCTCCCTTTCCAGACACAGATAAAGTCGAAGAAAATAAAGTCCCGGGTTGTGTCTCCCAAGTCTATGTCACGGCGACCCTAGAAGACGGGAAACTACACTATCAAGCCGATTCTGATGCCCAGTTGACCAAAGGCTTAGTGGCATTACTCGTCAGAGGATTAGATGGATTAAGCCCTGAAGAAGTCGCCACTCTCTCTGGAGACTTCATCCAAGAGACGGGATTATGTGTAAACTTAACGCCGTCTCGGGCTAATGGGTTTTACAATATCTTTGAGACGATGAAAAAAAAGGCGATCGTCGCTTCTATGAACAACTAAACCCTCCACAACACTGTTAGTTTGGGTAGCACGCTCTACCCTCGTTTCCCTATTCCTTATGCCCTATGAATACCCGTATTGGAATTGTAACCGCCTCAGACCGAGCCAGCGCAGGAGTCTATGAAGACCTCTCTGGAAAAGCCATTATCGACCGACTCGAAGCATATCTCACCAGTCCCTGGGAATCCGTCTATGAGGTCATCCCAGACGACTATGACACCATTAAAACCACCCTTATTTCCCTCATTGACGATCGCCACTGCTCCCTCGTTGTCACCACTGGAGGCACCGGACCCGCTCCCAGGGACGTAACCCCGGAAGCCACGGAAGAAGTCTGCAACAAAATGCTACCAGGCTTTGGGGAACTCATGCGTTCCGTATCCCTGCAATATGTTCCCACAGCTATTTTATCGCGACAAACCGCAGGCATTCGCGGCAGCGCTTTAATTGTTAATCTTCCCGGTAAACCGAAATCCATTCGCGAATGTTTAGATGCTGTATTTCCCGCCATTCCCTACTGTTTAGACTTAATTGGCGCACCCTATCTAGAGTGTAATTCGGACGTGATTCAAGTCTTTCGACCCAAGAAAAAGTAAACTGTCTCATTGTTAATCGAATTCACTATATATACGCGGATAAATGGGGATTAATTCAAATTATGAAGCTGGTCATTAATTTCCTCCCATTCTCCTTGCAGAGTAAACCCTGCCCAATAAAACGGCGCTCTCCATTGAGTCTCGGTTTGCATCTCCAGTTGTGCCTCTTGCAAGGCTTTTGTGGGCGATAATTGTTCTTGCCACATCAGGCGATAAAAACGAGCCATCATTTCTGCGGTGGCGGCATCATCAACATTCCATAAACTGACGAGTACCCTAGGTGTACCCGCATACATAAACCCTCGGGTTAATCCGATTAAGCCTTCTCCTTGAATTTCTTTCCCTAGTCCCGTTTGGCAAGCACTGAGAACCACCAAATCAGCAGATAAATCTAAGTTGTAAATGTCGTGGAGGCGCAGAAATCCATTGCTGGGATTGCCTTGTTCGTCGATTAAGGATAGCACTAACCCCGACAGTTCGGGATTGACGCTGTTGAGAATGCCGTGGGTGGCGAAATGGACGGCACGATACTGGTTTAATGGAGTATGGGTGGCAAAAGCGTAGTTGGCTTCAAAGTCAAAGGCTTGAATCCGTTGGGATTCCGGGATAAGGGAGGCGATCGCCTCAGCTTCTTGCCGAGTACCGGGCAGTCGTTGGAGTTGAACGCCTATATCTGTGGTGGCACGGGGAAGTAAGGACACAGAATTAGATGTTGAGGAAGAAGGATGATTCTCTAACCGTTCGTCATCTCGACTAAACACTGGATCGGCAATGATCGCCAATGCTTGAGGTGCGCTTTGGCGTTGGGAAAAATCTTGACGCAAAATGGCTAGGGTAGATAGGGAAGGAAGATGGACGAGTTCATAAGCTTCGACTAACGAACTCAAGCTGTTTTCTCTAGCATGGGGATTGGGGAGAGCGCTAAAGGGAATGTAGTGTAAGGCTCCATCAGCAACGATCGCCAGACGTTTTTTATCGCTGTGTTCTCTGAGAGGTTGGAGAATGAGGGAATTTAATGCTTCACCAGAGGCGATCGCCCTTTGGGGTTGATGGCGAGAGCGAGGATGGACGATATCGTTACGAAACTCTCTAGCTTTTTGCTCAATGTCTTGGCGAGACGGAAGAATATAAGAGGTTAAACTCTCTTGGGTAATTGCCCAGAGAAAACTACGTTCTTCACCTAAAGCATATTGTAGGACTAAGGTATCGCGATCGAGAATATTTTGCTGAATCTCTTCTAAAGTCACAGGTTCAGGTTGAGTCAGGGCGGCATAGCTCGGACTTACTTCTCGGATTTTCCTTTGTAGAGCCTTGTATTGATTCAAGAGATATTGCCGTTCTTGTTTGAGGTTAACGACTTGTTCTTGAGTAAATTCTGCCTGATACAGGGCAACTTCCCGGCGATCGAGGGCATCTAATTGTTGCTGTAAGCGGCGTTCCTGAAGCACTAAATCCGGATCGACTCCTTTGCGAATATCGGTATTTGCTTCCGCAAGGAGTTCTAGGAGGCTTCTAGCGCGAGAGCGTTCGTTAATATTCAGCGCTTGCGCATCATAACCTTTAGTTGGATGTTGTTGATGCAACTCCATTAATAGGTCGATGTAGAACTCGTAATAGAGCTGTTTAGCAGCAAAAAAGGTTTGTCGTTCTTCCGGGGAATTTTTTCGAGCGCGTACTTCTTCGATGAGGGCGATCGCCGCTTCAATGCGATTCAAAGCCATGTTAAGGTTTCCGCGCTGGCGTTCTATTCGTGCCATTCCCAAGAGGCTATCTGCCTTAGTTTCCGGAACGGGATCTAATTTCAGAGCAGTGTTGAACGCATCCCAGGCTTGCTCTAAATTGCCTAACTGAGCATGAACCTTGCCTAATTCAACATAAAGGAAATCATATCGTCTATCAGCAACAATTAATGACTGGTTAAAGAACCTCAAAGCTGGTTCTAAATTCCCCAATTCAAAGTGAAGTTGACCGATTTTTCGCAGACTCGCACCTAGTTTCCATCGCAAACCCCTTTCGTCAAAAAGAGTTAGAGAGTCTTCATAAAACTCCAGCGCTTTTTCTCTCTCTTTCAATTGCTCGTAAACTGTCCCTAAATCCTCCAAGGTTTCTCCTTCTCTCCTGCCATTTCCCAGGTTGCGGTAAATTTGCAACGCTTGCTCATAGGAGGCGAGCGCTTTTTCTCGTTCTCCTAACTCTACATAAATGTCTCCGAGTTTTGATAGAATCTCGGCTTCTTTTTGACGATTGTTAATGGTTTGAGTCAAACGTAAGGCTTCGCTGTAAAACTCAAAGGCTTCCGGATAGTCTCCCGAACGAAAATAGATGTTAGCGATCCAAGTTAAGGTGTTGACTTCTCCTTCCGAAAGATTACGATCTTGATAGACTTTTCTAGCTTGCTTAAAAAAATATAACGCCTGTTCAATATCTCCGAGTTCTGCATAATCTTGTCCCACGCGCATTAAGCCAGTTACTGCTTCATCTTTGCCGATTTTTTGATAGTGTTGTCGATATGCATTAAATGCTTCTAATGCCTTCTGTGGATTCCCAATCTGATAGCAAGTTTTCCCAATCTCTCGAAGAGTTTCGGCCTGTTTCATCTGTTTAGAACCAAGAAATTCTTGAGCAGAACTGACGGATCGAGAACAAAACTTTATTGCTTTCTCTGGTTGTTCCGAATACGCATAAATTCGACTCATTCGCAGGAATATATCCAGGGTTCGTTCTTCTCGGAAAGATGCATCGGGTTCTTGTTCGTAAAGTTTCAAGGCTTGGTTATAAGAGGCTAAAGCATTTTCCAAATCCCCCAGAGTCGTGTATGTTATTCCCGTTCGGTACAGCGCCCATGCTTCTCCAGAACGATCGCGATTGTCTTGATAAACTTGCCTGGCTTGGGAAAATAAAAGGATAGCTTGGTCTATATTGTCTAATCCGTAATAGAGTTCAGCAATTTGCCTCAGATTGGCAGCTTCTTTTTTATAGTCTCCAAATTGTTGATAAACGGGGGTTGCTTGCTGGTAAAACTCTAACGCGAGTTCCTGTTCTCCTAATTGGCTATAGTCGTCCCCAATCTCAATTAATGTTCTCGCTTCTCGCTCTAAATTTCCTTCTTCTTTATAAACTGTTGCCGCTCGATCGAACCCCTCTCGTGCTGTGTCATGATTACCGAGTTCGTAGTCAATTTTGGCGATCGTTCTCCAATGAAATACTTCACTGATACTATCCCCCAATTCACGGTCTATCGAGACTCTTTGATGATAAAACTCTAAGGCTTTTTCGGGGTCTTGTAAATCTTTTTTGTAGACCGATGTAATGCGGTAACGGGTTCTAGCTTCCCCGGAGCGATCGCCGATAGTTTGATAAATGTTTAACACGCGATCGAGGATTTCTAATCCCCGCTCCAACTCTCCAAATCGATATAAATGGATGGTGGCAATTTTATCTAAAATCTGGGCTTCTCCTTCTCCATTACCAGCTTGCTGATACACTTGAACGGCTTGATTTAAGAAGGTTAGTATTTTGTCCTGATGTTCTCGATCGCCGTAGCGTTCGGCGATCGCTAACAGAAAGGTTGCTTCCCCTTGCAAGTCATTGACCGCTTGATACACTTCTCGTGCTTTGTTATACTGCTCCAAGGCGGCGGCTGGTTCTTCTAAGCGATCGTAAATTTGACCTAACTTACCCAAAACAATGGGTTGGCGATATTGGAAATCTAATGCTCTCTTTGTATCCCCAAGTTGAGTATAAAAATGACTCATTCCTGCTAATAGATCGAGTTCTTGGGAATAGTATTCTAGTGCTTTAGCAGGTTCTCCCAGATCGCTATAGATATTCCCTACATGATTCAACATTTCCCCTTGCTTAACCCCATTTCCCAGATTTTCGTAAATGGCTAAGGCTTGTTGATAAAACGCTAATCCCTGTTGCAGATTATCGGAGGCAAGATAGCGATCGCCTAAAATTTCCAAGGTTAAGGCTTCGCCATCGAAATCGTCTATCTCACGAGCCAGACTCAAAGCTTGCTGGTGAAACTCTAACGCTCTGGCTTGATTCTCCTCCCACCAATAGCGAACCATTATATTTAAGAGCCGAACGTCCTGTTGTTTTGCCCAATGGCTATCTTCTGAAGACAATGCACCAATGTCTTGATAAATGGCTCGAGAGCGATCGAATACGTCCAATCCAGCTTGCTCGTCAAACCATTCAAATAAGCGCAATTGAGTTAAATTGCTCAGAACAACCGCTTCGCCTTGGCGATCGCCAATCTCTTCATAAATAGTCAACGCTTGCTGGAACAATTCGTATCGTTCGCTGGTATCGGTTTTCGATTCTGCCAGCCAGTTGAGCAACTGTGCTTCCCCCTGTCGCGAGGCAAAGGTTGCGGTTTGAGGCGATTGATTGAACGCTTCATAAATGGCTAAGGCTTGATGAAAGAATTGGGTAGCTTGATCCGAGTCCCTGGCACGGTGTTGGTTTAAAGTTTCCGAGTGACGAGAGGTAACTGATGTAAAACCGCGATCGCTCGCAAATTGCCATTCTTTCTGCCATCGATCGGCATCCGTGTGGTGAAGTCTCCCTAGTTGACCTAAAATAAAGGCTTCTTGGAGGCGTTCGCCTCTGGCGGGGCTTCGCCTATCGCCAAGCTGTTGAGCCAAAGCTAAAGCATCACGGTAACGCTCCCGCGCTGGGGTAGTGGCTCCCCAATATTGGTAAATCAAGCCAAGTTTAATTAAAGCTGCCGCTTCCTGCTCGGAATTCCCCGCCCTGTGCCATCGGTAACGGAGTTCTTCCCACTGGGCGATCGCCGGCAATTGAGCCGTCAAGGTTTGCTGCCCTCTTAAGCGATCGCCTTTCTCCACCAAGTCTTGAGCCAAAACGAGACAACAATTCTGGGTGAGAATAGATTCTGGGTTAGGTTTCGGGGCGATCGCCACCGATTCAGTTGTCACCAGCACTGTTAACCAGAAGGCAAAGCAAAGACGATTCATGGTAGTTACCCGTTTGTCCGCAAACCATAGATCTCTTGCATAAATGGGCAGAAAATAAGAATTTACCAAATCAAGTTAAAATTTAAACTGAAACCGGGCAAAACATCTTCTCCGGATAAGGTCGTTGGATTGTCTAATGTTTCTTTTTCTTGTCCCTGACGATAAATTTCAACTTGACAGTTTTTCGGGTTAATCAGCCAACCTAACCGAGTACCATTATCCATATATTCGAGCATTTTATTTTGTAGCAGTGTTAAGGAATCGCTAGGCGATCGCAGCTCGATGACAAAATCGGGACACAAGGGCGGGAACTTGTCTTTCTGCTCTGCGCTTAAGGCTTCCCATTGAGCTAAAGGTATCCAAGAGGCATCGGGAGAGCGATCGCTACCGTCTGCAAGGTGAAAGCAAGTGGAAGAATCAAAGACTATTCCTAATTGGCTTTGTCGGTTCCATAAATTGAGTTCAACATTAATATCGGAATTCCGTCTTCCTGTTTCTCCTCCTGTCGGTGGCATAATAACTAAGTCTCCTCGAGCCGTTCGTTCTAATTTTAAGTCGCGGTTGGCAGCACAAAGTTGATAAAATTGTTCCTCGGTAATTGAGGCGCTTTCTGGATTGTTTAAAATGAATGTGGTCATGGTTTGATCTCCTTATTGACATCCTCACCCGTCTGTCTGAAGCCATGGTAATTCAATTTTAGCTCGATCGTGCGCTGGCTAGTCGTTCGATACAGCAGAGCGATCGCAGTCCAGTTCGAGAATGGGCTAATAGGATATAGTGAAGCTAGAGTGCGATCGCCACTATCCTCCAAAACTATGAATAACCCATCAAAGATGTCCAACCATCAAAAACTCGCTCTACTTCAAGAAATTGAGCAAATTCCAGAAGAAGATATCCCCGGTTTGCTAGAACTGGTTCGTTGCCTTCGTCAACAGACTGTTCAAACCAATCCCGTGCAGAATTGGAATGATGCGATGGTTCGTCTTAATAGTGGCAATCGTCAAGACAAACAACTCAAACAGCAAAGATTACAAGAGATGTTTGCCTCTTGGTCTGAGTTGGATGACGAATGCGAACAAAAAGAATCCTTAAAACTCATTGAATCTCTACAAAGAACATCCATTTAATGGCTGAAGTTATTATCTTAGATTCTGCATTCTAGCAGCTCAAGCCCTTTCGTTAGAAAATTATGGCCATGAGGTACTCGTTGCGACAAGTAACGTAAAGCATTTATCTCTCTTTGTCAAAGCAGGGGTATGGGAGAGTATTTAATGCGATCGATCATCTCAGGAATGGGCCAATAGGATATAGTGCAGATAGAGCGCTATGTGTTAATCAACCGTTGTACTTCAATCTCCACATCCGCACACGCAATCGGCGATCGCGTCCCTGTTGTTAAAATAGTTTCCGTGGCATAGATTCCCTTTTGAAGATCGGTATAGACGTGAAGTTGATTCTTTTGGAGATTCACAACCCAGTATTCTGGTATTCCCGATTCAGCGTAGATTTGTTTTTTCGTCGTTAGGTCTTGAGTTAGGGTAGTGTTAGCAAATTCAATAATCCAGAAAATATCCCTCGGATAGGGATGGTGTTCTAAGTAGACTCGTCCCAGAGGTTTAACGATCGCAAGATCTGGAATAGGTTCGGAATTATTATTAAGGGTGATGGGGTGTGCTTCGCGAACTTTGGCACGGTTGCCTAACAAACTGCGCAGATAATCTCCAACTTCGCTGTTGTAGTAAGCGTGGGTTTCTCCTTCTGGTGGCATAACAATAAGTTCTCCGCGTATGAGTTCTAGCGGTTTATCGTTGAATACACCTGCGCGGATGGCATGGTGATAGCGATCGATTGTCCATTTATAGGTGGTAAGGGTCATAAAATCACTTTAATCTTTAATCAAAGGATTGCCGATCTCCATGATAGAACACACTCTAGATAGCCAACCAGTAGTAATTCTATTACTCACAAGAGGTATCCCTTCCACCCGAGCCGTACGTTCTTCAGCATGGCTAATTGTTTTTAATTGGATGGGCGATAATTTTTGGTGGGGGTAGAGTTTATCAAAAATTGCCGCGATCGAGATCGCCGATTTATCAGAAGTTCTACTATCTTCTAACAAGCGCTCGGCTTTTGCCGTGAAGTCGCGATCGATTAATAGGGCTGTGGCAACAAGTTGCGGTGCAACCCAACTGCCGTGTTTGATTCGAGACCACAGTAACTCTAAATAGAGTTCAACATCATCCAGCAGTAGAAGAATTACACAAGCGACTAAATGAGTTCGCCAATTTATATCCTCAAAAAGAATGATTAAGTCATCTAATATTTGGTAGTCTGGGTATTGGGAAATTAGTCCCTTAATTTGCGCGATCGCATGGTCTATTTCTATATCTGTAGCATTAAATTTGAGAAGCATGAGATAATCGATTTTCCAAGATAATTTCGTCTCGCCATCACCTTCTGTTATTTCAAAAACAAAAGTATGACAAACTGGATCTTTCCTTATTTCTCTTCCCACTCTTTCTTTTCTTTCTCTTTCCTCTCTTGCTTCTCTTTCTCTCTTATTTTGAGTGCGCTTATTCATGTTTTGACGATCCACTAAAATTTAATATCCTTTATTAAATTTTAAAAAAAAATACTGGCGATCAAGTTTTTTACTGGTCTATTATAATCGTCTTAGTGCAACTATACCAGCGCCTCTTTTCAGATTTCATAGAGCTATAGTTCTTGCATACCTCCATTATCTTTAGTTACTGCCAAGATAAACCAAGTCCCTCGGCTGGCTAATGCTCCTTTATTGACTGTTAAGTGTTGAGTTCTCAACCAACTGGGGATAAACTTTTGGGTAATGCAATCCGGTTTAAACCCAGCTTCAGTAGTCAACGCTGCCAGATCCTGAATTTTCATCGCGCTCCAATAGGGTTCATTGTTATTCGCTGTTTCCCAATCAAATAAGAAAGCTTGATAGGGAGTGAGATAGGAATAGGGAGGAGATTCTAGGTGAACCATCATACCACCGGGACGCAGGAGGCGATCGCACTCTTTCAACACGCGTCGAATGGCCGAAACCGGGATTTCGTGGAATAAAATGTGACTGACGATTAAATCAAAGGAACCATCCGCAAACGTCATAGACTCCGCATTTTGTTGATGGAAATGAACCCTGCGGTTTAAAGCTTCTGCTCGACCATGACCATACCGCAATAAGGGAGCGCTCAGATCTACCCCATGTACTTCTGCTTCTGGATAAGCCTCCACATAGGGTAGGGTACTGTGACCAACCGAACAGCCTAAATCAAGAATATTCTGGGGTTGAAACTGGGGATATTCGTCTTTCAGATAGTGATGAATGAGGCTCTGTCCTAAGTCATCATTCAAGGAACCCAACCATCCTAACCCATAAAGATAAACGCCATGGTCATAAATAGCGCCTGCGGTAACATCATCGTCTTGGTCTTCTGTATGATATCCCCCAGGCATACAGTGAATATCCACCTGGGTTTGATGGGAAGGTATGGTAAAGTTGGGGTCTAGGGTCAAAGAACCCAAGGAGGGATGTTTGGGTTTAGACCGCTCAATCAATTCTGACAGTTGTCGCTCAACACTCATACTCACCGACTGCCAAAGCATTTCCTGATTCAGCCGTTTTAAGGCACCCATCCACTGATAGCGTGGTTGTTTTTTCATGAGGCGACGAATTTCCCAAGGCTGAGGATTGGGGGTATTCTGGGCGGTTAATTCTGGCTCTATTTCTTGCTCGTACAGGGTTTTGATGCTAGGAAAGATCTTGTGCTGCAAATAGCCTTTGAAGCTCATGACAAATTCTTGACGCGCCCTTTCATCATGGGTTGCTTTCGGTAAAACAGGATGTTGATATTCTGAAGTCATCATGGCTGTTGAGTTCCGCATTCGTGAATCAGAGTGGCTTGATTTTAGCGTAAGATTCTTAATTGCCCAGGTTTTGCCTAGAGTTGATCGAGTATTTTTTCTAAGGCAGGATAGTTGATTTTGGCGTTGTGACGGGCATCAACGGGGATTTTAGATACAATTTTGATTTCATCAATTTGGGCAAATTCCAGGGCTGATTTGAGCTGGGAGAATTGATGTTCATCAGCCGGGTGTAGGGGATTTAATTCTAAAATTAGCCAGCGTTGGTTGTGATACTTAACTAGGGCAGCGCGTTGGATCGCCGGGAATTGATGGGCGATCGCCTCTACACTTAAAGGATAGAGTATCCCTTTATCGTCCTCAATCTTGGCACGGGTGCGGCCGAGCAGCCATAAATTCCCCTCAGTGTCCAAATAACCCGCATCTCCAGTACGATGCCAAGGGGTATCCCCAACGCGAAATTTGGTTTCTAAATCCCCAACACCGTTGACATAACCGGGTAAAACATGGTCTCCACTGACCACAATTTCCCCGGCGGTTAGGGGCGGTAAGGTATACTCAGCAAAGGCTTCAGGAGTCAGGGGCGCAATGGGTGTTCCCCAGGAGTCGGGGATAATTTTTAGGTTGATTTCCGGTATAGGATAACCTGCGTATAGTCCACCAAGAGAGCAAGGAGTCGAAGTCCGGTTACTGAGCGAAGTCGAAGTATGGGCGATGGGTTCGGCTTCCGTGGAGCCATACATGGGAATAACTCGGGCACTTTTGGCACATTTTTGCAGGCGATCGCACAATTGAGGAAAAACCGGAGCGCCCCCTGTAAAAATACGCTGGAAGCTTTCCAACCCAATCTCGTGCTGTTCGCCATAACTCACCAAACGCTCCAGAAATGCTGGAGAAGCAGCCGTACTGATGGGTTGATGGGTTTGAATTTGCCGCAAAATGGGAGCAGGATTAACCAATCCCGGTTTTCTTAAGTCTCCCGCAGGAATAAGGCTAGTCACTCCAGAAGCCAGATTCGCCAAAATAAAGATCGGCAGGGTTGTCAAATCGATCGCTCCGCGTTGATGATGCAGATGATGCGCTAACACTTGATGCTGGGTGAGCAGAAAACTATGGGTACGCAAAGCCGCTTTCGGTTTCCCCGTGCTACCACTGGTAAACGTTAACAAGGCAGCCGTTTCAGCCGTCGCTGGATACACAGTTGGTGAAGGAGGATAACTCCGCCAACGCTGCCAATTTTTAAGCCCCGGAAGAAAAATATTGGGAACCAATTTCAGAGGTATCCGCCGTAGAGCTGGAGATTTTAACAGCAGCAAACTGGCTTTTGGCGTTGCCAACAGTCCTTGAGGGGGGGCTATCTCACAACATTGTTCCAGATGAGTTTGACCAGCGCTAGGATCGAGAAACATGGCAATCATGCCCAGTTTGAACAGCGCCAGTAAAGCAATGTAGAGATCGATAGACATGGGCAAGAATACGAGAAGGCGCTCCCCTGCTTTTAACCCCAACTCTTGCAAATAAGCCGCCGCACGACTTGAAGCTATATCCAATTCAGAAAAAGAAATCGACTGTTTCTGGGCAATAATGGCCGGACAATTCCCAGACTGACTACACTGTTCTTGAAGACGATAGGTAATATTCACCATTACTCCTCCTGTAACCATTGGGGAGGGTTAACAATAAGCTGTGCAGCGCGATCGTGATCCAAGGGTTTGGCAAAAAAGTACCCTTGAGCCATTTCACAGCCTAGAACTTGTAACTGTTTAATTTGCTCTATGGTTTCCACTCCTTCAGCCGTTACATCCATACCTAATTGATGAGCTAGGGTAATAATCGCTTCGACAATTTTCAGATTATCTTCATTTTCATCTAAGTCGCGAATAAACGAGCGGTCAATTTTCAAGGTATCCACTTTTAAGCGCTGAAGATAGCTTAGAGAAGAATAACCCGTGCCAAAATCATCTAAACACACGCGAATTTGGCGGTCTTGAAACTTTTCGATTAGCATCTCTGATTGATCGTTTTCCATAATCACACTTTCCGTGATTTCCAGTTTGATTAAGTTTCCATCAATTTCCACCCCTTGCAAGACTTTATCGAGTTGCTCAATTAAGTCCGCCTGTAAGAATTGCTTGGTTGACAAATTAATGCTGATGGCAATCGGAAAATAGTTGAGATACCGCTCTTGCCAAATCCTTAGTTGTTGACAAGCCTCCTTTAAAATCCAACGACCGATGGGCACAATTAAGCCCGTTTCTTCTGCTGCCGGAATGAACTCATTGGGTGGAATAAATCCCCGTTCCGGATGTTGCCAACGCACCAGGGCTTCAAACCCCGATATTTTTCCCGTTTTCAAGGAAACAATGGGTTGATATTGTAAATAAAATTCATTGCGTTTTAGAGCTTGTCGTAAATCCATTTCTAGGCGTAGCAAGGATACGGCATTAGCGTGCATAGCTGAGTCAAAAATCTTATAGCTCCCTTGCCTTGACGCTTTTGCCCGGTACATCGCCGTTTCTGCATCTCGGAGAATCTCTTGAGGAGGGCGTTCTTCTCCCATATAGAAGGTAATCCCAGTACTAATATTTAAATATACTGTATGTTGATCGACATCGAAGGGAGCGAGAAATTCTTGATGAATTTGTTTGGCAATTCCAGTTACTTCTTCTAAGTTACGAATTTCTTCGAGTAAGATCGCAAACTCATCACCGCCTAAATGGGCTAACGTATCGATCAGACGGGTTAAGTTTTCCAATCGACGAGCCATGGCAACAATCAATTGATCCCCGATCGCGTGACCTAAAGAGTCATTGATGACTTTAAAGCGATCGCCATCAATAAACAAGACAGCAAATCGATAATCAGGTTGATGGTTTTGCCGGCTGACGGCATCTTCTAACCGCTCTAAAAATAATGTCCGATTCGGCAATCCCGTCAAGTTACTATAATAGGCTTGATGATGGAGGCGTTTCTGAACTTTGTGACGTTCAATAATTTCTTTTTTCAGTTCTTGATTGGCTTCCTCTAGTCGTGCTGTCCGCTCTTGTACCCGTCGTTCTAGTTCCAGGTTGAGTTGTTCAACTTGGACTTGGGCAGCTTGGCGATCGCGGATTTCTTGCTGCAAACAAGCTTGTTGTTGTTTAATCTTTTTGCTTAAGCTCTGGATTTTAAGCTGGGTTTTTAATCGAATAATCGTTTCCGGTTCATTATAGCCACTAAAAATACAATCAAAAATCCCCATAGAGACCAATGTTTCTGATTGAATCGTTAGCCGATGATCGGCAATTAAAACGACCGGAATTTCACAGGTTTTGATATTTTGTTTCAGGTTTAAACAAAGATCGCGATCTTCCGATTGAATCTCGCTCACTTTAAGAATAATCAAATCTGGCTGAGTGGATCGGGCAATCATTAGCGCCATCAGAGGATTAGGAATATGGCGCAGCGTATATCCTTCTTGACTGAATCGGTGAGCTAAATCCTCAAATCCTTGGGATTGGCGATCGACCAGTAAGATATTTCCGAGGGGCAAAGATAATTGAATCTGATCCATTCGTTCATTGGCAGATGGATATGATCTAGACACGAAAAAAGACGAGAACAACATTCAGGAGCGGTTGTACGAGTGAAGGCTAGATTATGGAGCCAGCGATCGCCACAGTTATCCAAGAGTAATTTTATCTCTCTTGAAGGGAGTATCTGAGAAAAGTCAACTTAAGTTCAGGTTTCCCCTATTGTAAAACACACTGGATTCTCCTGAAGCGACTATTTTATGTCCTCAGCCTGGTTATGCACCCAACCATTGATAATCTTATATCCCCATTGAGGATGAGCGGCTGCCAGTCGTTGAGCGGCTTCTGGTTCGGCGATCGCGCACAAGTCAAGCAGCTTTTGATATCCTTCTTGTTTTTCCAGCTCTCGACGCTCTTGAGCCTGTTTTTGACGCTGCTCAGGGCCGATCTGAGGTCTTCCTGGAAGTAGAGAATCGATTTGATGTAACGGTTCCATGGGGAATGGGGAATGGGGAATAGGGAATGGGGAATGGGGAATGGGGAATGGGTAATCTACCCATCTCCTCCTATTCCTCTAAAAGGGCAACGAGGGTTGCACTTGATTATCAATAATCTCATATCCCCATTCGGGATGTTGCTGGAGTTGCTGTTTAACCCAACTGCGCCCCAGGGGACTTTGATAGGCTTTTTGCAATTGCTCTAGGGAGGGGGGAGCGTCTCGATCGCCAGAAGGTTCAGATTCAGGCAAGGCGCTCGGGGCAGAAACTTGTAATAATTTCTCCATTACCTGTTCTTTGGTAATTTCGGGTCGTTGAGTAAACGAAGGAGGTAGATAGGGCGTGGTTAAGCCTTGTTGTTTGGCTTTCAGCGCTCGATCGGCGAGGCGATCGCACTTTCGCAGAAATCCTGCCCATAAATCTTGAGCCAATACCGGTTTTCTTAAGTCAGCTCGCGCTCTAGAAACAGCGACTTCTAGGGGTTCTCCCTTCTGCACATAATATTGAATTCGTTCTTCTTCAAAGGCAGGATAAGGCACTCCCGCCTCAATTTCCCAATCCCGTTTGACTTGCTGACTCGACCCCAAGGGGCGATCGCTGATAAACTCCTCCCAAAAGGGTGAAATCATGCCTTTGGTGAGTCCATCGACAATCTTAAACATCCATCCCGATGGATTATCTAAGCCTTTTTGTTTGGCATACTCCAGAAGTTGGGACTGAAAGGCTTCAAATTGTTCTTGAGAAGTCCAAGGGCCGGTAAATTGGTAATGGGGAGTGACGCTAACTGCGATCGGCTGGCGTTTTGCCGGAAAATAGGGGTCAGCAGGAGGCGAAGAAGCACGCATTTCTCCAGGCTGAAGAGCCATTTCTAGCTGTTCCAGATTGAGGCGCATATCAACTACATCCCCTCTACCCGGTACAAGACGCTCTTCGAGTAATCCTTTTTGGGCTAACTGTTGGCGAGCAAGTTGCTGTTCTGCCTCACTTAAGCCTGTTTGAGCCGTGAGGTCTTGGCCATTGATTCTGATCCAGTTGCCGGAGCGATCGCCCTGTTGCTGTAGAATATGCCAAGCCAAAATACTAGCCGCCACCCCACCCGTAGCCGCCGCCACTTGGGGATAATAGACTTTCGGATCTCCTAAATTTTGACAAAATTGGGCAAAATTCATTAATAGGTAATAGGTAATTTCTGCGTCCCCCATTTCCCCATTCCCCCATCAGGGAGAGGGTGTTTTTTGCAATTCCGGCTTTTCTTCATCCAGAATTGCCCCTTCTACTGGGCAAACCTCTAAACAAATTCCACAATCAATACAAGTGTCGAAGTCAATCCAAAACCAATCCGTTCCTTTCGTATTTTTACCCGGACCGGGGTGAATGCAAGCCACGGGACACGCTTCTACACAGTCGGCGACTCCTTCACAAATATTAGTAACAATGGTATGAGGCATGGTGTTTCTGTCGATCGGGTAAGGTTCATCAATAGGGTTGAGTCGGGCAATACCTTCATCAATCTTTAGAAGGCAAGGGGCGGGTTGCCCCTTGTTAAGCCTAGTGAAGGTATTCTAGGGGCAAAACATTTTTCGCTCCTACGCTAGGAAATCGATTCAATCTGGGGGTTACCTTGGGCATCTATCCAAGCAATTTGGGGAATCCGCCGCTCTTTGGCATAGTTTCTAACTGCTTCTTGAGTTTCCCATTCTAGTAAGTTTACCTGGACTCGAATGCTGGACGTTTGAGAGCGCAAGGTTTCGGCATAGGTGAATGCAGCGCCCAAAGCTCGATGGGTTAAGGGAACCACGAGACAGTCGCTGGCGGGAATTTCGGTCGGCAGGCGATCGCCCCCTTGAAGCACCTGTTGCAAGGCTTCGATATTCAGACAAAAGCCAATACCGGGCAAGCTTTCATGTTGGGGATGATACACGCCTACCAGTCGATCGTAGCGTCCCCCTTGACCGAGGATTTTCACTTCTGTACCCTGGCGACTGGCGACTTCAAAGACAATGCCACTGTAATAATCAAAGGTGCGAATTAAGCTCAAATCCACAATAATTGGTAAAGGGGGTTGATTGGGGCGACTCTCTTGTAGCAGGTCGATTAAGGTTTTTAAGTTTTCTAATTTACTCTGTTCTTCTGGAGTCAGATCGAGGGCGGTTAAGTTCTGGAAAACTTGGGAGGGTTCCCCCCGAAGGTTGAAAAGCAGTTGTGCCCGTTGCTGTAAGTCTTCAGGGAGATCGAGCTGTTGTAAGGCAATATAATCTAGACTGGCGATCGCCTCTCGGATCGGTTTTTGATATTCTGCTGGGAATGAGGACAACAGAGACTGAGTTAATCCGGCTTCTCCAATCACCCAAACCCATTGATCTAAACTGAATTCTAGGGCTTGTAGGCAATCCGCCAGTAATAATAAAATCTCAGCATCAGCCGCTACTCCACCAGCACCCAATAATTCTACTCCAGCTTGATAGAATTCCTGCTGCTGACCATAGTCTCCTTTCGGCGATCGCACGAAAACATTAGCACTATAATAAAATCGTTTGGGATTAGTCACCCGGTTAAAATATTTACGAGTTGCCGCAGTGCGGGCAATGGAGGCCGTCACTTCCGGCCTCAAACCTAACTCTTCTTGACCCTGCTGAAGTTGAATCACAGTAGAGCGATTAATCGCACCTCCTGCCATCAATGTATCCAATCTCTCCAACGTTGAGGTAATAATCCGATGGTAACCCCACTGATGAAACACTTGATACAGACGGTCTTCAATCCAGTTTTTTTGGGCAACGTCTAGGGGAAGTAGATCCCTAGCCCCTGGAGCAGACTGATAAACCATTACTTTTTCTTTCCACCACCAATCGTAATCCCGAATATCTTAATCCCTTGACTGGCTTTTTGATCGGTTTTGCCCGCATCCGTGCGTTTTTTCATCAACGCTTCTAGTTTTTTCTGGGATTCTAGAGCTTCCGCATGTTTGGGATCGCCTTCGAGAGCTTTGTTGATGTGGACTTTAGCCATAGTTTTCTGCCGTTGTTTGAGGTAAATCAGACCCATTAAGCTATGGCAATCACTATTGGTTGGTTCTAACTTGAGAGCATCCCGCAATTCTAGGATTGCTTTTGGGAAGTTCCCTTTTTCAACCAGTTCCTTCGCTCGCCCATAATAGCCGTCAATCGGTGATTTTTTCTCAGGCTTCGGTGCAGGAGGAGGCGGTGGGTTTTCGGGTTTAGGAGGAGGAGGAGTGGCGGCTTTCGGTTTAGTAGCTGCTTTTGCGCCTGAACTCCCTACCTGCATCAGGTAAACCATATTCAGTTCGCTAATTTCCCCAGTAATTTTACTGAAGTCATCTAAGGATTGGTATTGTTGAGTTGCCAAATCTTCCATTGCTTTTTTATACTCAACTTCCACGTCCTTCGCTTGGGCCAGTTTTTTCGCTGCCTCACTTTGTAAGGTTTCACCCCTGTTTTGCTGAGTAGCTTGTTGGCCTTTGAGGCGCAACATTACCATATATTCTTTGTATTCTTTCTCCTGGGAAAGTTTTTCATAGGCTGGGTTTACCAGTTTGGAGAGGATTTGGCTGGCTTGTTGTTTTTCTTCTGGGGTTCCCGTGGAACTACTGTCTGGATGGAGGGTTTTTGCAATGCGCATATAGCGCTTACGAATTTGCCGACTGTCTGCCTGGATGGGAACTCCTAGGATGGCGTGAAAGTCGGTGAAGTCAAGTTGAAACAGACCTTGATTAATGTTAAAAGACATACTCGCTGTTTGACTGTGCCAAGGGATGATTTATCATTTTAGTGTACTCTTAGCTAATTGTTATAAATTCTCTCCATTGAGGGGGGAAAGGGGAAATTTGCGAGAGGACTTGAATCATGGGGTCATGAAGATGCCCATTGGTGGCTAAAATCCGACCGGTTGTTATATCGAACATGCTGCCATCATAGGCGCTCACTTTCCCTCCAGCTTCTTTGACTAGAACCATACCAGCGGTGATATCCCAGGGGGACAACCCCCTTTCCCAGTAGCCATCTAAACGTCCACAGGCAACGTAGGCCAGGTCAATAGCGGCGGAACCTCCCCGGCGGACTCCTTGGGTAAAATGGGTAAAATGGCAGAATTGGGCATAGTTATTATCGTCGGTTTCTCGGCGATCGTAGGCGAAACCGGTAACGAGGAGGCTATCCGCTAGGGTTGGAGTTGTGGAAACGGCGATCGCCTGGCGGTTTAGCGTCGCTCCTAAGCCCTGTGCCGCGCGAAAGAGTTCTTGACGGGATGGATCGAAGACTACCCCTACTTGGGGCACTCCATCGATTAATAAGCCTATGGAAACGGAGAAATTGGGATAGCCATGGGAGTAGTTGGTTGTCCCATCGAGGGGATCGATCGCCCACAGATATCGACTTTGGCGATCGCCCAATTTTCCCGACTCTTCCGCTAAAATACTATGGTCGGGAAAATGACGCTGCAATATCTCTAAAATCACCGCTTCCGAAGCCTTATCTGCTTCCGTAACAATATCTCCCGGCCGGCCTTTTTCCTGGATATCTGTTAATTTTCCTTGGTAAGACATCACCACTGCACCACCAGCTAAAGCAGCTTCCGTGGCAATCTCTAGATAGGTTTGTAAATTGTCAGTCATGGATGATGAGTAATGGGTAATGGGTAATGGGGCGATTTTTTCGCTCCTACTGTTGATAACGAAACTCACTAGGAGTCAAGCGCATCTGGTTTTCTCGATTCCAAATACCAAGCTCCAGAGTTCTTGCTCTTTGTTCGGCATACTGAAGACGTTGACTATATTGGGTATTGGGAAACCATTCCTGAGCTAAAGCATACCCTTCTTTGACCAATTCTTCGTTAATCAACGCTCCATCCTACCAAATATAGCCTAAGGTATGCCCATATTTATCTTCAATTTCTCGATCCAATTCTAGAATTACAGCTTGTTTTTCAAGACGATCTTTTAGATATTCCTTTGCATCTATTCCCCAAGGTTTCTGTTCTGCGGATGGGACACTAATACCCATCAGTCTTATGGTTTCAGAAGTGGAACGATTTCCAATTGCTTCTAGGGTATTTCCACTCACCATTCTCACCACAGTCACCGTTTTCCCCCCTGGAGAAGAAGATTGACAGCCCCAGAGAGGAATAATCCTGCTCGCTAGTATAATCAGTTTTTTAATATTCATGGACAAATTGAGCTATAATAGGCTAATTGAGTTTCAACCGACACCATCAAACTAAAATATGGAAGTTTACAGAAGTGTTGAATGTTAGCTTAATGCCGAAAAAAAGAGGATAAAATATGGTATTCTATCCTCAAATATTCAAATAATATTCTCGCCTATGCTAGCTTCCTTTACCAATCTTGTCCAACCCATTCTCAAGTCATTGTCTCC
>NZ_JAGHZH010000161.1:0-9640 GCF_017746885.1 Roseofilum sp. SBFL
AGCAGAAGACCCAGAATTTGAAACCTTCTACACCAAGAATATCTTGTTGAACGAAGGAATTCGGGCATGGATGTCCCCGGCAGACCAACCCCATGAGTTCTTTACCTTCCCTGAAGAGGTTCTTCCTCGCGGTAATGCTCTATAAAAACAAACCTGTTGTCATTATCCCCAAATCAGGGATAATGGCTCACATCCCTTGAATCAATTCACCTTTTTTGACCTAGATCGTAGAGAGTAGAACAAGAGGTTCGACTAGCGTGCAAAGCACTTTTAATCCTTCAATGGTAATGGGCGGTCGTGACCAAGAATCCACCGGTTTTGCTTGGTGGGCTGGTAACGCCCGTTTAATTAACCTATCCGGTAAACTGCTGGGCGCTCATGTTGCCCACGCCGGTCTCATTGTCTTCTGGACTGGCGCAATGACCCTGTTTGAAGTGGCTCACTTCATCCCTGAAAAACCCTTGTATGAACAAGGTGCTATCCTTCTCCCTCACCTCGCTACCCTCGGCTGGGGTGTTGGTCCTGGTGGGGAAATTGTAGACACCTTCCCCTACTTTGTAGTTGGTGTTCTCCACCTGATCTCTTCTGCCGTCTTAGGACTAGGTGGAATTTATCATGCCGTTCGTGGCCCCGAAACCTTAGAAGACTACTCTTCTTTCTTCGGTTACGAGTGGAGAGATAAGAATCAAATGACCAATATCATTGGCTACCACTTAATACTCTTAGGAATAGGAGCCTTATTGTTGGTCTTCAAAGCCATGTTCTTCGGTGGTGTTTATGATAGCTGGGCCCCTGGTGGTGGTGCAGTTCGTATCATTAGTAACCCTACCCTAAACCCGGCTGTGATCTTCGGCTATCTCGTCGATGCTCCCTTTGGTGGAGAAGGCTGGATCATTGGGGTGAATAACATGGAAGATATCATCGGTGGTCATATCTGGATTGGCTTGATTTGTATCTCCGGTGGTATTTGGCATATTCTTACCAAGCCTTTTGGTTGGGCCCGTCGCGCCTTCATCTGGTCGGGTGAAGCTTATCTGTCCTACAGTTTAGCTGCTCTTTCTCTGATGGGCTTTGTGGCTGCTGCCTATGTTTGGTTTAACAATACAGCCTATCCCAGCGAATTCTACGGCCCCACCAATGCTGAAGCTTCTCAAGCTCAGTCCTTTGTATTCTTAGCTCGTGACCAAAAGTTAGGAGCTAACATCGGTTCTGCACAAGGCCCAACCGGTCTAGGTAAATACCTGATGCGCTCTCCCACTGGTGAAATCATCTTCGGTGGTGAAACCATGCGCTTCTGGGATTTCCAAGGCCCCTGGTTAGAGCCTCTTCGTGGCCCCAACGGTTTGGATCTCAACAAACTGAAAAATGATATCCAACCTTGGCAACTGCGTCGTGCCGCTGAGTATATGACTCACGCACCTAACGGTTCTATCAACTCCGTAGGTGGAATTATTACTGAGCCTAATGGGTTTAACTATGTTAACCCCCGTGCTTGGTTGGCTGGTTCTCACTTCATTTTTGCCTTCTTCCTATTTATTGGTCACCTCTGGCACGCAGGTCGCGCTCGTGCTGCTGCGGCTGGCTTTGAAAAAGGAATTGACCGCGAAAATGAGCCAGTTCTGTCTATGGGTGACCTGGATTAATTTTTAGGTTCTCAAAACCCTATATTCCAAAGCTTAACTAAGCTTCTGGGAGCTGAGAAGGAGAGATGGATTAATCCATCTCTCTTTTTTAATCGCTTCGCCAAGATCGAAAATGTATTGATTCGTAGTGTTGTGAAGTCCATATTACGAGGTAATCGCAAAGGGCTGTAATGAATTAAGGTATAGGTTTATTCCACCCTCTCCTCCCCCTCTTCTCCATCTTTTTCTGATGTAGGAATGCCTTGGCGCAAGCCAACAGCAATTTTACTATGTTGCTCTATCTGAGTCATCACTTGTTTAGCTCGTTCAATCACCACCTTGGGTAAACCCGCTAATCTTCCGGCTTCAATGCCATAGGATTTATCTGCACCACCCGGTTGAACTTGGTGCAAAAAGATGATTTTATCGGGCATTTCTTTGACGGTGACTTGGTAATTGGCTACATTGTCTAAGATGGATGCTAATTCATTCAGTTCATGGTAATGGGTGGCAAAAATTGTCCTTGCTCTGATTTCTGTTGCTAAATATTCGGCTACTGCCCAAGCAATCGATAAACCGTCAAAGGTGGCAGTTCCGCGACCAATTTCATCTAATAAGACTAAGGAGCGAGATGTGCCATGATTGAGAATATTAGCAGTTTCATTCATTTCTACCATAAACGTAGATTGACCGGTAGCTAAATCATCGACTGCACCAACACGGGTAAAGATACGATCGCAAATCCCTAATGTAGCGGATGTTGCTGGTACAAAACTGCCAATTTGCGCCATCAGTTGAATTAAGCCCACTTGCCGGAGATAACAGCTTTTACCACTGGCATTTGGCCCCGTTAAAATGACTAGATCCGTAGACTTTTTTTGATCATTTTTAGCTAAACTTGTGCAATTAGGGACAAAAAATGCCCGTCCTAAAGTTTGCTCAACTACTGGATGTCGTCCCTCCCGAATCAGTATTTCTCGTCCTTCAGTTAAGGTGGGACGACAGTACCCTTCAACAACTGCAACTTCTGCTAATCCACATAACCCATCAATAGCAGCAACGGCACGAGAAACCGTGCGAATTAACTCTGTTTGCTCCCCCACTTCGGTTCGCAATTGCACAAATAGTTCATATTCTAATTGGTTTAAATCTTCTCGCGCAGTCAGGATTCGGGCTTCTCGCTCTTTCAATTCTTCAGTAATATAGCGTTCTTCATTAACTAAAGTTTGTTTGCGAGTATAGCCTTCTGGAACCCGATCGGCTTTAGATCGAGAAATACTAATATAATATCCAAAGGTTTTATTATATCCCACTTTTAGATTAGAAATACCTGTTCTTTCCCGTTCGCGAGTTTCTAAAGAAGCTAACCATTCTTGATCTTCTTTTGCATCCGATCGCATCCTATCTAAGTCAGTATTCACTCCTGCTTGAATCAAACCTCCTTCCTTTAACTGCTGAGGTGGATTTTCTACTAAATAGGCTTTGATCGTATGAGCTAATTGTTCTAATTCTGGCGGTACAGTTTGCAGCGCTCTCAGAAACGGCGATCGCCCCTTACTAGCTAACTGGGCTAACGTAGGTAACTGGGCTAAAGATTCAGCTAAAGAGACTAGATCCTTCGCATTCGCACTTCCCGATCCCGCTTTCCCGGTGAGCCGTTCTAGATCGGCAATCTGGCGTAAAACTTGACGAATTAAATCCCTTAATTCCGTATCTTTTACTAATTCTTCAATGGTATCTTGTCGTGCTTCAATGCCTTTTAGCTTCAATAACGGTTGCAAGATCCACCGACGTAGGGCACGCCCTCCCATAGCTGTTAACGTGCGATCGATCGCATAGAGTAAGGAGCCATTAAACGTGCGATCGCGGACAGTTTCCGTAATTTCTAAATTACGGCGACTTTGATGGTCTAAAATGAGGAAATCCTGGGTCGAATAACTCCGCAATAATTGTAGGGTTACAGCATTTTGTTTTTGGGTTTCCTCCACGTATTCGAGCAGTCCACCCGCAGCACGAACCCCTAACGGAATACGATCGCATCCCATACCCTCCAAAGATCTGACCTTAAACTTACTCAGCAGGCGCTCAGTTGCATCTTGTAAACTAAATACGACTTGCGATCGCCAGGAATAGCAAAAACAGCCTGGTAATCCTTCCGGAAGTTCCTCAGACTTTTCCCCTGGGCGTAACATTTTACCCAGATCCGGTGCATCCGTCGGCATTAGGATCTCCGAAGGTTGTAACCGCATTAATTCCTGATTTAAATGCTCTAAGCGACTCGCTTGAGTGGTAAAAAATTCACCTGTAGAAATATCCGCATAGGCTAATCCCCAATGGTCTTTAACCAACACCACGGCTGCTAAAAAATTATTTTGACGAGCGCTTAACATCGACTCATCTGTGAGAGTTCCAGGAGTAAGAATTTTGGTGATTTCCCTGGTCACCATCCGTTTTTCGGCTGCTGCAACTGCCGCATCTTCCGTTTGATCGCAGACCACTACCGGGTAGCCTTTTTCTACCAATTGAGGGCAATAGCGATCCAGTGCATGATGGGGAACCCCAGTCATCGGCACTCTGCCAATTTCTTTCCCTCCATCTCGACTCGTGAGCGCTAATTCTAACTGCACAGAAAGAGTAACCGCATCTTGAAAAAAGCATTCAAAAAAATCACCCACTCGGTAGAGCAATAAGGCGTGGGGATATTGTTCTTTCACCTGCACATAATGCTGAAGCATAGGCGTGAGTTTCTTGATATCCAATTGTTGATAATCAGCATTAGGAATATTCAAGTCTTCCGAAGCGGTAGCCGAATAACTCATATCAATATAAAAATTAAAAATATCTTGGGGAAGAATTACCTCTAGCGATCATATCCCTCTTCTGTCACTTTCGGAAACAGGGGGATGAAACCCTAATTCTTTCGTTGGAAATCGCGGGCTGTAATGACGGAAATTCTAATGAATTTCCCAGAGTGATAGAAGAGGATATAGCCTTTGTCTCTTCTATGAGGTACAGCTTGAAGCTATACAAGCTATTGCCTATTGCCTAGCGCGAAGCGCTATAGTGAATACTCTCCCCTTACTCAATAACGCGAGATAGAGCAGGTTCTAAAAACTCACTTCTTAAATAAATCAATAGGCTTGATATAAATTCAAAGAATAGAAAAGGGTGTACTATGAGTACACCCCTTCCTTAGTTTTTTAGAAATTAGGCAAGCATTCTAGAACTTGAAGGTAGTCCGAATGGTTCCCACGTAAACAGAATCATTCCGGCTATCTCCTTCTGGGTTAAACACGGCAAGGAAACCAGGGGTAATGGAGATATTGTCGGTTAAACGGAGGCGATAGAAAGCTTCTAGATGGATTGGGGTGTCAGGAGCTTCTCCTGTTCCGTTCGTAACATGGGGAGGCATACCCACCATCAGGCCACCTAAGTTACCTTCTGCACCGAGATCGGGGAAGGTGAATCCGACGATCCAGTTCCAGATCTCTGCATCATCTAAGCGATCGCGGCCTTGACGATCCAGGTCTTGAGCGTTCATGTAATGACCCCAAGCATTGAGAACAAAGCGATCGCTAACTCGCCACTCTGCTGCCAGACCGAAGGAATCAGCAGCGATCGCCTCTCCAGACTTCCGGAAGGGATCGGATGCTAATACCCCGATTCCCCGATTGAGGGGGCCAGATAGCCCACCTGCACCTCGGCCAACGCCAGAGATGTAATCGCGAGCATAGGTGAAACCAATACCAAACCGGTCTCCTTCATAGCTCAACTGACCCATCGCACTAAAGCTACCATTGAATAGCCCATTTCCTCTCGTTGGGTTTTCTGCATCGCTTGCCAGGTAGGAATAACCGAGACTAATGCTTGGCGTAAAGTAGTACAGACCGGTAATCCCCGCATCACCTCCTGAGTAGATCGGGCTGAGAGCAGCAAAGCGAGATATAGCACCACTACCTGAGCTATTCAAACTGAAGGTTGGAATTAAGTCATCATGGGCTTGACCAATTACCCCAATCTGCATCTGACCTCTAGGAGCGCCGTTCTCAAAGTATCCACCATAGGGGAAACGGTAGGTCAAGATCCCGACATTTACTTCTTCATTCGTATTGGTTTCATAAGCTAAACGAGCTGTACTGGTTCCCAGTGCAAGACGAGTCCCTTCAACGTTTCCTGCTTCGAGTCGGGTTCTCAAACTATCTTCACCCGTGAAACTCGTATCGAAGTTCAGACGGACACGACCAGACAACGTCATGTTATCTTCCACATCTGCTCGCCGCCCACCTGCTGTTGTCGAGCCAGGAATTCTACGGCGATCGGGACCCCATCCTCTCAAAGGCTTGTTGTCTCCCCAAGCATTTGTAAGAGCAAAGATCGCTTCTCCATTCAATTTAGTTGTTGTAGAGAATTGGTGTTCTTCCAAGAAGTCCACCCGTGCTTCCAAACTATCTACTCGTCCTCGTAAGGTCGCTAATTCAGCAGCAAACTCTTCTTGCAACCGTTGCAGTACCGCCAGGTCTTCGCGAGTCACCAAGTTGGCAGTCGCAGCAGCGATTAACTCATTGATGCGATCTAAACAAGCATTAACCCCAGCCGCAAACTCATAGCGAGTCATCGCTCGGTTACCCCGATAGGTTCCATTGGGATAACCCGCAATACAACCATAGCGCTCAACCAAGGATTGCAGTGCTTGGAACGCCCAGTCTGTAGGACGAACATCGCGCAATTGGGAAACCGAGGTAACTTGGCCAATCGAGCCACTGCTGCGTGTTCCTCTAGAATACTCTTGGATTTGGTCTATATTGTTGGTTTCTGCGGGCTGGGCTAGAGCCGAACCACCCGATACAAACAAAGCAGCCCCCAAGAGTGCTGGGGTTAGACTAATAGATTTCCATAGAAGTTTTGACTTCATTGCTTTTTCTCCTCACACCTTAAAGAATCGTCAACTTCCCATCTGGGATTTTATCACCTAAACGCTGGAATGTCAGGATACTCATGTTAGGTTTTACTAACTCCGTCTTGTCCTCTATCTTGCACCATGATTGGATTTTTGGCAGGATTTTGACGAGGTGCTTTCGATTCTAACTTGATTTTCCTGTTCCAGCCTTCTTGTTCTAACAGGGTGTAAGGTTTGGGCAATACCTGAAGACCTTAGCACCTCTGCTAGAAAGTCTCTATTTAGAACGACAAGGTCGTTCTCAGGGTTCCAATCACTGCTGTATCCTCATTCAAAGCATCTTGGAAAGGATTGATTAAGACCGTTACCCCTGGAGTGACCGAAATATTATCGGAAATCCGGATTTTGTAGAAGCTTTCAATATTGATGGGAGTACCATTATCTACTCCACCTTGCAAGCTTACCCCAGTCAAAGTGGGAGGCACACCAACAGAGAGTCCCCCAACATTACCGGCTCGGAATAGATCGGGGAAGGCCATGTTTAGACCATATGTCCAGATTTCCCCGCTCCCCCGTTGTCCTTGAGTCAACAACTGGGCATCAGTATAGCCAACGAACGCATTCGCCACAAACTTCGGACTCAGCCGCCAAGAAATAGCTCCCCCATAGGAATTGGTTGCCGTCCGTCCTAAATCCGTTAACAGCCGTGTTTGAGGGGTACTCACCAAGTCAAACCCGTATCCATTGTCAAAGATGGGGCTGTATTGGTCATGATAGCCATTGGCATAGGTAAAGGCAAAGGAGAGACTATTAGAAGGGGTAAAGGTCAACTGAGCTAACATCCCATAGTCTCCATTAAAGAGACCATTACCATTTCGGGGGTTTTGTCCGTTTTCCGCCAAATATCCCCAACTCAGGTTCACCGCACCTAAATTCAGGAATTTAAAGTCACCCAAGTTGATATCTAGACCAATCCCTGCACCACCCCCAATCCGGTATAGGGGGTTCCGTTGCGAGAAAGTATTGAGAGACCCGCTACCCCCATCGTAATCTTCAAAGTAGGGGTTGAGGGTAGGTACAAAGTCATCAAAAGTTCCACCAATGGCAGAAATAACGACATTAGTCCGATTGTTGTAGCTCCAGTAGTATTGAAGCTTGTCTACATAGAGTTGATCGTTAGCTTCCCGGTTAACTTGGAAGGTTTGCAGTCCTTGACCAGATTCTCGCTGGAAGTTAAAGCGATCGGAAGAACCGGCTTGCAGACGAGTCAACAATAGGTCTTTTCCGGTGAAACTGGTATTCAGGTTCATCCGCACACGACCCATCAGAGCGGTCCCGTTGTCACTCGCATAGTCATCTACGCCTCCATCGAGATCTGGATTAAAACTATTGGAAACACCTAAGAATGCTCTACGACGGCCCACATTGAACCGAGAATGCCGGATACTACGGTCCGATCCCCAGGCATCGGTAACGGCAAAAATGGCTTCACCAACCAGTTTGGTAGTTGTGGAGAATTGGTTAGCTTCTAGCTCTGTAGTGCGAGCTTCTAGGGCATCCACACGACCACGAAGAGTTGCCAACTCTGCGGCAAACTCTTCTTGGAGCCGTTGCAGAACTGCCAAGTCTTCACGGGTAACAGCATTAGCTGTAGCTGCCGCAATCAGTTCATTAATTCGGTCTAAGCAAGCGTTTAAGCCTGCAGCAAACTCATACCGAGTGATAGCTCGGTTCCCCCGATAGGTTCCATTTGGATAGCCGGCAATACAGCCATAGCGCTCGACTAAGGATTGTAGAGCTTGGAAAGCCCAGTCAGTGGGGCGTACATCCCGCAGTTGAGAAACGGAGGTAACTTGTTCGACTTCTTCTTCGACTTCTTCTCCGTCGCTGCTGTATTCAATTACTTGATCTAGAGTAGACCGCTCTTGAGCCATCAAAGAGGGTTGAACTTCAAGATCCAAGGATTCGGGGACTCCAATGGAGAAAGAATCATTAATATTTATATCTAGAGATTGACGGTTAACCACGGACGGGTTACTGATGCTCTCAGCCGCATGAACGAGAGAACCAGAGATCAACGTAGTCAGGACTGCTGGACTTACCAACAGGGTCTTCCACAGAAATTTCGACATTTTACTTGCTCCTCACACCTTTAAGCTTTTAACTTTAGAAGCTTATTTTAGTTTACCTTATTCTATTTGGGAGATCGCTTGTGCCAAAGCAAAATCCTTTTCTGTTAAACCACCTGCATCGTGGGTTGTCAAGGTAATGCTGACTCGATTGTAGGAGATGGAGAGGTCGGGATGATGATTGGCGCTTTCCGCTGGTTCGACTATTTTATTGATAAAGGCGATCGCCTCAACAAAGTCTTTGAACAGGCGCTGGCACTGTAGGCTCTCTTCCACCAGTTCCCATCCAGATAGGATTTTGGCTTTTTCCTGTATTTCGGCTTGAGTCAGTTTAGTCATTCCTTTGATTTTCCCTTTTGCTTCATGACTATCCGCTCTCACTGGTGAATGTCCAATTTCTTCAGCTCTTAAGAGCGATCCAATTTTGAACGTTTGAGAGTGAGAGCGGTGTAGCGGGTCTTCAGTTTGAAACCTGACTGCCGGGAGGAACCCCAGCTAGTCATTTTGACGATAGGTTTTCTAACGTAAGACTAGCGTTTAGAGAACAGCCCCGGCCCACAGCCGGCATACTCGAACCTGAAGACCCATGCATTTACTGCTATCTGACATAGGCATCACCTCCTAAACATTGCAACAGTACACTCGTAAACGAGTAAGAGAGCATCTAGCTCTAAGTGCCTTGCACCTGTGAATCACCTTAGCACAGAGTTCCAGAATCGGGGAGTAAAGGAGTGGGGAGTGGGGGGAATACGGGGATGCAGCGACATAGAGATACGGAGAGAGCAAAAAAATAGGGTGGGCAAGTACTGCCCACCCTAACATTGGGGTGAATTCTCAGAATTGACAATTACAGAGCATTACCGCGAGGAAGAACCTCTTCAGGGAAGGTAAAGAACTCATGGGGTTGGTCTGCCGGGGACATCCATGCCCGAATTCCTTCGTTCAACAAGATATTCTTGGTGTAGAAGGTTTCAAATTCTGGGTCTTCTGCT
>NZ_JAGHZH010000162.1:0-62897 GCF_017746885.1 Roseofilum sp. SBFL
GGGGCGGCGCTGGTCGGGGTGGCTCGGGGTGGGGTGTTGCTGGTTGGGGTGGATGGGGGGGGGCAGGCGGGGGTTGGGGAGGCTGGGGTGGGGGAGGCTCCGGTTGGGGAGGCTCTGGTTGGGGAGGTTCCGGTTGGGGAGGCTCTGGGGCATCGACCATGATAATTTCGATGGGGTCTTCAGCTAGTGCCGGGAAGGGTTCCCAAAACCAACGTATCCCCAACAGTGCCAAGCAATGGATAACGGATGAGGTGACCAAACTATAAAGCAGAAAGCTTTTAAGAAATTTGCCTTCTTTTTCTCGTTGTTCGATACAAAATGCTGATAAGCTCATGTTCTCAAATCCCTATGCTATGTTTTTAGAGCGCGATCGCTCCTGAAACCTCAAACTTGTCTGCTTTACTCGCTACTGACTTTAAGGAACCTTAATAAAATTTACTTTCCAGAATCTTACCGTAAAACGGCTCAAAAAATTGAGTTCGATCTCAATAAACCAAATTCTTAAGACTCTCTTTATTAAGCGATTACACTTTTGAATAAGGAGGAGCAAAGCGAGTCAGCTTAAAGTGCAAATAATCAACAAGGCAAGAGTATCTTAATCACCGCCCCTAAACCTGAATCTTTCATCCGTTTGAGGCAAAAAATAATCCGTTTGTGAATATCTTGAAAAAGAGAGCATTTACTGATATTGTATATCAGCATTGTGGGACTTAACCCTTAGAACCTCTTGACAACTATTCGTTGATATGACCGAATTTTCCAAGCATCATCCAACAACTCTAGTATTACTCGGGAGCTTGTATATCTTGAGAGATATTGCTCTCACCTTTATTGACAAGGCTTTACCTGCCTTTGTTAACCAACAGGGAAGGTCTCTCGAAGCGATTGGATTGCTACAAGCATTGCCAGGGCAATCTCCGCAGGTTTGCTCGTGAATCAGTGGAGACTGCGGCGATCTCTATTATGGTTCTGTGGCTTGTGGCTGTTCAAGATCACAACTTATCTTTATCCCAGCCTTATGAACAGTAAAATAACCCCTTCTTTATGGTGTAAGTATCAGCTCTCAACTGACCAATGGCATGGATATGATAGCATTGTTCACATTTATGATGGATCGGCATAGATCAACAGTACTCGAAACAAATTTTACCCTACAAACTTTTCTTGTCTACTTTGGTGGTTGGGCAGTCACAGCATAGGGTTACAAGAGTGCTTTTGTCTTGGTAATCTCCCTCGGTTTCGCTAGCATTGACTCTATTTTCGTATAGGTACAATTCAATGTCGCCAGCATTGAATCAACTTAAATAATTAGGTTTAATTATGACAGAATCATCTCCTACTCTTTTACCATTATTAGTACCCTACAGAATTAAGTTCATCATTTCTTGCGGGCTTTCAATTTTAGCCCGAGGTTTACAGCTAGTTCCTTTTATTCTGATTTATTTAGGCATTACCGCTTTTTTAAATCCTCCCGTCCAACCCGAGAATATTTGGCCATTGGTTGGTATTGCTGGTATTGCTATTCTTCTGCGTTGGGGACTGCTCGCAGTATCGGGAGGAATTGCTCATAAAATTGCATATAATATTCTCTACGATATCCGCGTAAAACTCGCCGAAAAATTAGGTTATTTACCCTTAAGTTATCTCAATCGTAAATCAACTGGAATGCTTCAAAAAATTGTTAATGAAGATGTAGAATATCTCGAACAGATGTTAGCTCATGGTATTCCCGAAGGAATTGGGTTAATAACAACTTTTTCTTTCACAGTGCTGGCTCTTTTTATTATTGATTGGCGTATGGCTCTAGCAGCTTTAGGAGGAATTCCCGTAAGTATTGGCTCTCAGTACTTACTCTTTAAAGACTTAAAGCCTATCCTTAAAGAGTATTATGAAACCCAAGATTGTATGAATGCAACAATCATCGAATATGTGCGTGGAATGCCTGCTATTAAAGCTTTTGCACAAACTATTAAGTCTTTCGATCGTTACGAAAAATCCGTGCGTAACTATCAAGAATTTGAAGAAGATTGGTCTAAGCGCGCGCTTCTGCCTTGGACATTATTCAGCGTTAGCGTATCGCTCAATTTGATTATTATTCTTCCTGTGGGTTTACATCTCTTTCAAAAAGAAAGTTTATCCTTAGAAACATTTATTCTGTTTTTGTTACTCGGGGTTGGTGTTAGTACTCCGTTAATGCGCTTACTCGAATCGGTAGAGGTCTACACACAAACCCAAAAAGGATTGGAGAGAATTTTTACTATTTTAAACGAACCAGAATTACCAGAAAGTGAAAATTTAGATTTGCCACAAGATTTAAAATTTGAATTTCGTAATGTTTCTTTTGCCTATGAAGAAAAAGAAGTTCTACAAAACATAAACTTACACATTCCCCCCGGTCGAGTTACAGCTTTAGTCGGGGCTTCTGGCTCTGGAAAAACAACAATTGCGAGATTATTAGGTCGCTTTTGGGAAGTATCAGAAGGGGGAATTTACTTGGGAGATGTGAACATTAACCGTTTAAGATATAATGATCTTCTCTCGCAAATGACATTTGTTTTCCAAGAGGTTTCTCTATTTAACGATACTATTTACAATAATATTACTATGGGAAAACCAAACGCCAGTCGTGAAGAGGTTTTTTTAGCATCAAAAGCAGCTCAATGTCACAGTTTTATTGCCGCTCTGCCTCAAGGTTACAATACTATAATTGGTGAGCAAGGTGCTAAATTAAGTGGCGGACAAAAGCAGCGCATCTCTATTGCTAGAGCAATTTTAAAAGATGCGCCTATTGTCATTCTCGATGAAGCAACAGCTTTTCTAGATCCAGAAAGTGAAGCACAAGTGCAAGCAGCAATTAGCCAACTGATTGCGGATAAAACGTTATTAGTCATTGCCCATCGCCTGTTTACGATTGTCGATGCTGACCAAATTATCGTGATGGATAGAGGTAAAACTTGCGGTTGTGGGTCTCATTCCGAACTCTTAGAAACTTGCGAAATTTATCGCCATCTCTGGGAGGCTCATTTACAGGCGAAAGGATGGACTTTACAAGAAAGGCAAGCATCCATTTTAAAGGCTGTCTCTCCGTAAATATTGAAGCGTTGATTTGGGAGAAATTAGAAAATGTTGAATAATTTATTTAAGATAGCAGGAAGCTATCGATTTCAACTGATTCGCGGAACTTTTCTACATATTATTTCCTCAGTTTTAGCAGCAACCCCCTACGGTTTTCTCTATCTAATTTTGAGAGAGTTATTATCAGAATCTATTGATTCACAGAAACTGACAATCTTGACGATCGCGATCGCTCTGTGCCTGCTCTTGCAAGGAATCTTTCTCTATAGTGCGAATTATCTCACTTATTTAACCAGCCATCGCGCCATTGCCGACTTGCGCTTGCAACTGGGCGATCGCATTCGCCAACTTCCCATGGGATTTTTCAATGAAAGGCAAATTGGCGATCTCAATGGCTTGGTGAGCGACGATATGCGGAAGATCGAACCCATTCCTTCTTGGGTTTATCCGAAAGTTGTCACGGCGATTGCTTTCCCAGCCACCATCGCCGCTTTCCTCGCTTTCATTGACTGGCGTTTAACCCTAGCAATGCTGGCAGGAGTGCCGATCTCAGTTATCATCTATGTCAGCTATCAACGCTCCATGCGGGCGATCGCCAAAGAGCAAAAAGCAGCAATTATTGAAGCCAATTCCCGCACAATTGAATACATTCAAGGATTGGCGACTATTAAAGCCTGCAATCAAACGGGAACTCGCTTTGCCAAATTACAAAATGCCTTGCAAGAATACAAACAAGTGAACTTAAAAATGGTTTCTGCTTTAACACTGCCCATTGTCGCATTTGCTGGCATGTTAGAATTGGGTTTTGCAGCCGTTTGGGCTGTGGGAACTTATTTATTGTTGCAGGGAGAGATCGCGATCGCAGTTTTTCTCCTCTTTCTCGTCCTCGGATTGCAGTTTTACACCCCCATCTTTGGGCTGATGGAGTTTGCCGCCATGACTCGCATAATGGATGCTGCTCTGGATCGTGTTGCGGAAGTGTTAAATTTATCACCTTTACCCGAACCCCAACAGTCGCCAAAGTTAGAGCGTTTCGATATCGAGTTTAAAAATGTCTCTTTTAGCTATGAGGGAACGCCAATCTTACAAAATATGAGCTTTACCGTTCCCGAACACAGCATGACTGCTCTTATTGGTGCTTCTGGTTCTGGCAAAACAACCATTACCAACTTAATTGCTCGATTCTGGGATGTGGATGGGGGGGAAATTTGCATCGGCGGTCATAATATTAAGAACCTTCACATTGATGAATTGCTCTCGCACATCAGTATTGTTTTTCAGGATGTCTATCTGTTTAACGACACCATCGCCAGTAACATCCGCTTAGGCAAACCGGAAGCAACCATGGCAGAAGTGATCGCAGCAGCAAAATCCGCCTGCTGTCACGACTTTATTCAACAATTACCCGACGGTTACCACACCCAGATTGGAGAAGGTGGAACCACCCTATCCGGAGGAGAAAAACAGCGCATCGCGATCGCCAGAGCCATTCTAAAAGATGCCCCCATTGTCTTGCTCGATGAAGCAACCGCCTCTATCGATCCAGAGAATGAGCTGCTCGTACAAAAAGCAATCAATGCCCTCACTACCTCAAAAACCCTGATTGTCATAGCCCACCATCTTTCTAGCGTCGCTGCTGCTGAACAAATTCTCGTCCTCGATCGCGGTCAAATTGTCGAACAAGGAGATCGGAAAAAACTCCTTGCCCTCAATGGAGTCTATAAGCGTTTCTGGGATGTCCAACAGCAGGCTAAGGGATGGAAATTAACCGCAACTCAGTCTTGAGAAACTTCATTCTCTTGTTCCTTCGGACGGATTCACAAAAAATTGATAATATTTCTCTAATACTAATTCTCCGATCGGCGTGAATCCGGATTATGTGTTAAAAAATAAATAGTTTTTTAACATAGTTATTGACATTAATTTGCATTTTATGCCGTAAAATATGGCAATGGTTTTTACTGTAGTCTCAAGCACCTAAGTTCAGTTACAATGTCTATTGAAAATTTTTTCCTAGCGGGTGGTATCGTCGCTTGGCCCCTGCTCGGATTTTCGATTATTTCCGTCGCCCTGATTGTCGAACGCTTGTATTTTTGGTTAAAAATCAATCGCCGCCAGCGTCGAGTCATTCGCGATATCCTCAGAACATACCAAAGCGAACCCCAAACCGCGATCGCGCGACTGCGGCAAAACTCTGAACTTCCCCTTTGTCGAATTTTTCTCGAAGCCTTAGAACTAGACCGACCGACTCCAGACGAATTTCGGCTGGCTCTCGAAAGTGCCTCTCAAGCAGAGTTACCAAACCTGAAGCGGTTTAATACCGTCTTCGAGACCATCATTAGTGTCTCTCCCTTGTTAGGCTTATTAGGAACGATTTTGGGCTTAATTACAGCCTTTAGCTCCCTGCAAATTGGGGATGTTGGAGGATCGCGCACCTCAGCCGTTACAGGAGGCATAAGCGAGGCTTTAATTTCAACAGTGATGGGATTAGTTGTCGCAATTTTCACGTTACTTTTTGCCAATACATTTCGCGGTCTCTATTTGCGCCAACTGGCATTAATTCAAGAGTATGGCGGTCAGTTGGAATTGCTGTATCGTCGCCATTACGAGCAAGATAAACCAGGAGAAGAAGCGTATGCAACTGCCCAATGAGCCAGAAGAGCGTTTGGAGATTAATATCGTGCCGATGATCGATGTAATCTTCTCCATTTTGGCGTTTTTCATTATTTCAACGCTATTTTTGACCCGTTCGGAAGGATTGGATGTTTCCTTACCGAAAGCCTCTACCGCTCAGGCTCAGAAGAGTCCTGAAATTACGGTAACTATTGACAAAGAGGGTGCCCTTGCAATTAATCGCCAATCTATTGAACTGCAAGGGTTGCAGAATGCGATCCGACAGAAAATCGAGCTGGAAACCGAACCCCTAGTCATTGTCAACGCCGATCGCAGCGTCGATCATGGTCGAGTGGTGGAAGTCATGGATTTGTTGCGTCAACTTGAAGGAGTGAAACTCGCGATCGCTGCTGAAAGACAATAGTATGGTTGTCTGATAACTTCTGATTTCCTTACACCACGCAGGATGTTCGCGAGTTCGATCTATTCATCTACATCGACTGACTCGGGATAATAACCGGTCAGTTCACGGTTTTTTTCGTGAATTTCGCTTTTTCTTTGCAAAATTTAAGTAGGGTTTACTGAAAAAGTTGAAAATGATGCGCTCGCCAATTTTTCTGGGAAGTTCCCGCCAAAATGCAAAATTTGGGCACTGCTAAATACCATAACTTTGCACTTATCAAATCAAAAAAGCGCTAAAATTTCTATCTGTCTGTTAGTCTATTATTGGGCTTCAACAATATCTTGGAGCTTTTTGGAAAGGGTTTGAAGTAGATGCGATCGCTCCGTATTGATGAAGAAATGATCTCCCGGAAACATTTGTAAAGAAAACTCGCAACTTCCGTGTTGAGACCAAGCTTCAAGCTGAGTTCGACTAGCTTCCGAATCTTGCTCCCCTCCAAAGACTGCTACAGGAATATCTAAAGGAGCTTTAGGCGTATATCGATAGGTTTCATCAACTTTTAAATCCGCCCGCAAGATGGGTACGAGCAACTCCATCATTTCCGGATTTTGCATAATTTCTTGAGGAGTTCCATTCAGACGCTTGATTTGTTCAATGAAGTCTTCTTTCGGGAGAGCGTGCATTGGGGAAGGATCGAGAAGATGAGGCGCTTGGCGACCGGAAACCAACAAGCAATCTGGTAAACGATAATGGTGTTCGCGACAATAACAAGCCAATTCAAAACTGACTAAAGCACCAAAACTATGTCCGAACACCACATAAGGTTTGTCCAAGTAAGAACGCAATCCTGCTCCTAACGACTCGATTAAAGAGGACATTTCCTCAAACAGAGGTTCTCTCATGCGAGAACTTCGTCCTGGAAGTTCGACCGGACAAACTTCAATGGTTTCTGGAAGTTCTTGATGCCAATCGCGAAAAATCGCCGCACTTCCTCCAGCATAAGGAAAGCAAAAGAGCCGCAGTTGGGCATTTGGGTTAGGCGTAAAATATTTGATCCAAGTATTATGAGAAAATGAAGAGATCATCAAAAATTTATCTAGAGAAAGAAGTTAAACAGTGACAAAAAAATTTTGAGCTTTGGGTTGTAAGGCTACCATTTGCAAGCTTCTGTGGGGTAGAACCTCAAAAGCTCCGACTTGTTCGGTTTTCACTGGACTATCGTCAATGAGTGCCATTTGCCAACGACATAACAGCGTGGCAATCACCAGTTTAATCTGAGCCTCAGCTAAAGCAAACCCACTGCAAAGAGCGTGACCACCACCAAACGGAAAATATTCATATTTGGAATATTTTCGTTCGAGAAATCGCTCCGGTTTGAATTGTTTGGGTTTTGGATATAAATCTTCTCGCATATGAGTTAAGTAAATGCAGGGAATTAACTGCGTTCCTGGCTCAAATTTATAGCCCATAATTTCCATCGGCAACTTCAGAATCCGTCCGTTTGGATTGACCACAACCGGGCACATTCGTCGCACCTCTTTACAAACAGCATTTAGATAGGGCGAACGGAAAATTTCGACCGGATCTGGATCGCTTCCCAAGGCATTAATTTCAGCTTGAATTTGCCGATAAACTTCAGGTTCGCGATGAATCCAATATAATGTCCAAGTCATGGCAGAAGAGGTCGTCTCATAACCATTAAAGAGGGCGATGATAGAGAACATCAGTAATTCTTCATCGGTCAATGCTTTGCCATTGTCGTCGCGATAAGCCATAAAACGACTTAACGCATCAACCCCAGAGAAATCGCCTCGAATTCTGCGTTCATTAATCTCTTCTAAAATGATTTGATGGGTTCGATCTCTAGCTTGTCGTAACTTGGCCCAAGGACTGTATTTTCCCCAATCTTTCTGTAAAAAGCCAAAAAGGACAGAGCTGAGGTAAAAGGGCGATTTAAACGATTCCATTAAGGGAATTAAACTTGCCTTCAGTCGTTCGTAACGTTCTCCTTCAGTTAGCCCGAACAAAACTCGCGACATAAACTCAACTGTAATAGTTTTCATGGAGGACTGAACGTAAAAGTGTTGTCCCGGTTGCCAGCGAGCAATAACGTCATCGGTAACATCACAAATGAGTTGTCCGTAACGTTGCATACAGTTTCCCATGGAAGCACTTTTTAACAAGCCTCCCGTGAAAACCGTCCTTAATAATTGGCGACTGCGTTTCAGATTCGCTGCACTGGTGTCCTTAAAAGCAATATCTCCAAGCAAAAATTCAAAGAAGTTCCGGACTTCAATATTGGGTTTTTCTTCGTAAAAGCGAACGTTATCGGCAGTGAAAATAGCTTCAATTGCCTGGGGATGGCTGAAGAAAACGGTTGGATCGTTTCGACCGCCAATCCGAAAACAATCGCCGTACTGACTGGCGCGCTTGTCGAGATACCCATAGGCATCACTGCCCATTTGCATCAGTTCAAATAATTTTGGGGTACTCGGACCTTTAGGTAGTTTCATAGTGGGTCTGATTCCAAATAGTAGGGTTGAAGAATTGCTGTAATTTTAGTTGTAAATTACCAGATAGGTTCCAGAAATTCTTTATTTTTTAAGTTTTTGCTTTAAGCCCAAGGCTGCTCTAGCATTAATTCCTAAAACTAGAGAGATGGAGCTACTTATTATTCCGACTGAGACTAGAGATTGTAGTAATTTTGAATTCACGATCTTTCTTCTCGGGTAAAGTTTATCGTTGCCATAGATAAGCTCATGAAAATTCGGATAAGCGATCGCCAATTTTTTGAGACAAAACTTTAACATGAGGAGAGCGCACGATCGAGAAATGATTTCCCGGTATTTCCTGCACTTCTAATTCTCCGAAAATGTATTGACTCCAACCAAAATCAACGAAATCTGGCATCCTTTCCGGTTGCTCTTGCGCTTTAAATAGCGTTACATTACCGGCATATTGTTGCAACTGGTAAATGAGCATGGCGTTAGTATTGGTTTTACTCAAATTTGCAATAACTTTTTGCTGTTCGAGAGAAATATCTTGGAGATTGAGATCGGCATTGGGGTGCGCTTGACTGAGTAACTCGAGTTGCCGATCGCGATCGTCTGCCATAATATCAATTAAACCGAGAAATCCAACTTCAATGTTGTTTTCTTGCAGTTGTCGTGCCATCTCAAACGCGACAATTCCTCCCATAGACCATCCGCATAAGTAATAGGAACCTTCTGGTTGAATGGTTTGTATGGCTTTGATATAAGTCTCTGCCATTTCGGCAATGGTTGAAAGTGGAGATAATTCGCCATTAAACCCTCGAGATTGTAACGCATATAAGGGACGTTCCGGATTAAAATATCGAGCCATATCGATAAAAGAACTTCCGCTTCCCGTTGAAGAATGAATACAAAATAGGGGATTCTTAGAACCGCTTGGCTTAATCGGGATAAGAGGACTGAAATTAACCTCTTCATTATCTGACGATGACTGTTCTAAGAAAGCAGCGAGTTCGGCAATGGTGGGAGATTGAAAAATATATTGCGGTTTCAGTTCGAGATGGCATTCATTCCCGCGAGCGACTACTTGAATATTGAGTAAAGAGTCGCCGCCAATTTCAAAAAAGTTATCGTGAATTCCAATAGTTTCAACTTGCAGAATTTCCGACCAAATGTGCGCGAGTAATTTCTCGGTTTCAGTTTCTGGTTCCACATATTCTCGAGCAGAACGATCGCTTTCTATCTCAGATTTTGGTAATTGTTTGCGATCCAACTTTCCATTACTCGTGAGCGGAATAGCATCCAAGCAAGTGTAGGACGAAGGCACCATATAAGCTGGGAGCTTTTGACTCAAATAATCTCGCAAGTCATGAGGATTAAAAGAGGTTACTGCTGCCGAATTGCGAGCGAGAAAAACATCAAAACCAATGCGATCGCGAATTGAATTAGCCGGATTAAAGAAAAGACTTTCGCTAAATCCTTCTTGCGATAATAAGGTTTGCCATTGTGCTTTAGATAAAACGGGATGTTGCGATCGCAATTCCAAATCCTCGAAGCGTTCAAACCCTTGTTGCAATCCCATATTCAGGTCAAACCAAGGATGAAATTGCGTCTTTTCAACAGCCAAAAGCAAGCCATTAGGAGCAAGGAGCGATCGCGTCCAATTTAATGTTTCTTTCAGGTTGCGGGTATTGTGGAGAACCGTTGCCGCAATAACGAAGTCGAACTCGTGCAAGTTATACCCTTGTTGTTGCGGCGATTTTTCAATATCGAGAATATCGTAACGGACAAAAGGATAGTCTCCAAATCTTTCTCTTCCTTTTTGTAAAAAGAACTGAGAAATATCGGTAAAATGATAAGTTACGCGATCGCCAGGAAGTAAGGGTAACAAATGTGCGGCAGTCGTGCCATATCCCGCTCCAATTTCCAGGATGCGAATCGGTCGATCGCGATCGAATGATTTCACAAAAGATTCGACAACTCTTGCCGCGATCGCATTACAATCGGCGAAGATTTCCTCATAAACATTTCGAGTGGTATCGGAAGTATATAATTCGGCTGAATGAATATTTTCAACCAGAATATCGGCTAAGACTGCATCCGGTTCTCTGGGTAGGAGATCGAGCCAAGTATCGGAAGTTTCCGGTTCGTTCGGAATTGGCGAATAGCGCGATTTGGCTGCTTGTAATAAGGGAGCAATATTGGTAAAGCGATCGCCTTCTTGTTGCAATAATCCAGCTTGTGCTAATTTCTGTAGAGCGCGCGCCAGCCATTTCCGATAGCGAGGAATAATTCCAGATTGAGATAGAATCTCTTCAACCCTGTAAGTTTCTCCCTGAGATTGATAAATACCGAGTCTATCGAAAGCCAAACAAACCGAAAGCAGATAGCGCTGATTCTGTTCTTCCCAGAGCCTGGTAAAAGTCGCGCTATCGAGTTTCCACTCTCGTTTTTGCGAGCTTTTCTTCGCCTCTTTTACTACAGTTTGCCAGACTTCTATCTCTACCTCCGTCGGGCTGGAAGTTTCTTCTCTTTGAGGAACGATATAACTGGCGAGATGCTTATTTTCTTGGGAGTCGCCCACCGCTACAATTACCGCTTCTTTAACCCCAGGATGCTGAAGCAATGCCGCCTCAATTTCGCCTAACTCAATCCGAAAGCCATTAACTTTTACCTGAAAATCTTCTCGTCCGAGAAACTCAATATTACCATCGGGTAAATAGCGTCCCAAATCTCCCGTTTTATACAGTCGTTCTCCCGTTTTTGGATGTTGGATAAAGCTGCTTGCGGTTTTATCCTCATTGCGCCAATATTCCCGCGCTAAACCGATACCGCCGATGTATAATTGTCCCGGTATCCAAACCGGACGAGGCTCGAGAAGTTCATCGAGAACGTAAAAGCGTTGATTGGCTAAAGGGCGACCGTAAGGAATGCTTTTCCAAGCTGGATCGACAGTTTCGATCGCATAAAAAATCGACCAGATCGAGGCTTCGGTTGCGCCTCCCAAACTAATAACTTGCCCTCCTGTTGCCATTTGAATGCGACGGGGTAAAGTGAGGGGAATCCAATCGCCACTTAAAAGAATCGATCGCAAGGATGAGAGATTGAAATCGGTACGGGATGCTGTATAGTCGAGAAGCATCTGCATTAGGGCGGGTACTGAGTTCCAGAGGGTGATGCGGTGTTTGTGGATGAGTTCCGCCCAATTTGAAGGATCTTTACTGGCACCAGGGGCGATCGCCACAATGGTTCCTCCCGCAGCCAATGTTCCGAAAATGTCGTAGACTGAAAGATCGAAACTAAGAGAAGAAACTGCCAGCACTCGATCTTCCGCCGTTACCTCAAAGCGTTGATTGATATCGAGAATTGTATTGACTGCTCCGCGATGCTCGATCGCCACTCCCTTCGGTTTGCCCGTCGAACCTGAGGTATAGATGATATAAGCGAGGTCTGTTTCTGTTTGTTGAGGCTCTAACATGGGGCAAGATGGCTTTGGAACGATCGCATCTACCCAAAAGCGCTCCGGATTTTCCGGCCAATCGAGACAATCTTCAAACTTCGACTGAGTCAGTATTCCACAAATCCCTGCCTCAGCCATAATATGCGATCGCCGCTCTTCCGGTAATTCCGGATCGATGGGAACGTAAGCCGCCCCTGCGGTGAGAATGGCTAAAGTTGCGACAACTTGTTCCCATCCCCTTTCCATCACCACTGCAAGCAGTTCGTTGGGTTTTGCCCCCCTCTCGTGTAGTTGACGGGCGAGAGTGAGGACCAAATCGCGCAATTCGCCATAAGTTAACATGCGATCGCCCGCAATTACCGCCGTTTGCTCTGGTTGTGCCATTGCCTGCTGGAAAAACAGGGTATGCAGCAGCTCATCATTTCCCGGCAACTCAGTGTCGGTATTATTAAATGCTGCCAGATATTCCCGTTGCTCCGAAGGCAGCAGCGATTGCTCCGCCCCTATCCAGACTTCCTCTTCATCAGCCAAACGTTGCAGAAAATTGCCGTAAGCAGCAAACATGTCATCGAGCAACCCTGGGGGAAATAATCCCTCTACCGAATCCCAACAAATAACTAAACTGCCGGCATCCTCGGAAATTTGACTGTCCAGGTAAACTTGGGGAGTTTGGCTGATCATATAAATGAATTTGCCCAAACCTTGGAGTAAATCCGTTCTTTCTCGATCCTCTTGCCCCAACCCGAGCATACTGGTAAATACAATAGGCATCAGTGCCGCCGATCTGCGTTGGGAGCGCCGGGCTAATTCCCTCAAAACCTGCACCCCGCTATAGGTTTGGCGATCGAGATCCTGCCAGAGTTGCTTTTGCAAGCGCTGCGATCGCGTTATAAATGCCTCCTCTCCCGTACAATTAGCCTCGAGGAGAGTAATCGAAGTAAAATCGCCGACAAGCTGCCCGATTTCCCGATGTAAGGGCGGACGGTTCACCAAAGTCAGATTGAGGGTAAAGTGCGGGTTTTTGCTCCAGGTTGCCACCACCTCAGCAAAAGCCGCCAACAATACCCCTGATGGAGTTAATTGCGCTTGACTGGCTCGGCGCTTGAGTCGTTGCCAATCTTCAGAAGGCAGTTGTCGGCGACGGCGGGTAAATTGAGGATTAACTAAGGCAGCCGGATTACTTTGGAGGGGAATTTCCGGCGGAGGAGGAAGGGTTTCCAGGCGAGTTTGCCAGTAATCGCGATCGCGCTGATAGCGGTTGCTCTTTCTCGCTTCTTGTTCGGCTAAAACACAATCGCGAAACGAGAGGGTTAGAGGAGGTAAAGTGAGAGTAGGTTGCCGGAGAAAATAGGCTAATTCTGCCATCAAAATTTGCACGCTCCAAGCATCTCCGAGAATCAGATCGAAACTGAAGCAAAAGCGCACCGTTTGAGAATCGAGACGCGCGGCTTGCAACTCGAAAAGCGGCCAGCGATCGCTCTGAAACACTTGATGGGAGAGGTCTGTGCGAATTTCTTCTAGTCTGGCACTTTGAGTGGCTGCGGTTTCTCCTTGCAAATCGACGACGAGAATTCGATAAGGAGGAGTATGCTCTAAAATGCGCTGTTGTCCGTTTTCTGCAATGATCGCCCGCAACATATCATGGCGATCGATCAGGCACTGCCATGCCCATTCTAGCTCTTCTACCGCAATCCCTTGGGTTTCGATTTCCCAGTAGATATGAGCCGAAATGCCCCCTAATTCTAGTCCCTCTTGACGACCCAACCAATAGGCTTGCTGAATGTCGGTTAGGGGAAACGGTTGATGGCGCGACTCGGGTTGGGGAACAAGCGTTTCGAGCGCCATTTGCTGGCGCAAAAAGTCGAGAATTTCACTCTTGCGTTCCTTCAGTCGCGCTTGTAACGAAGGAGTGAGCTTCTCTTTCGGCGCATTGCACCGCAAGATATCGCCCTCAATATAGAGGTTAATATCTTGCTGTTTGAGATCGTCGAGGAGGGTTTGAACAGATTGCATGGCAGTTATCGGTATCGGTTATTGGTAGGGATATGGCCGGCAACATCCCGAGATGAAATCGGGGTTATAATTCGATTTCGACGCGATCGGCTCCCAAAGCTCCGGTTTGCTTCTGGAGGCGCTCGATGGCTGCAGCTAGCTCGGCGATAGTTGGGGTTTCAAACAAGCTACTCCCCGGCAAATCCACATTAAAAGCTGTGCGAATTTTTGCCATCACTTGCACGGCAATTAAGGAATCTCCCCCGAGTTCAAAGAAGTTATCGCGAACGCCAATAGGAGTCATTCGCAACATCTCTTGCCAGATGTCTGCGAGAATTTCTTCGCGAGGATTGCTCGGGTTTTGATAGGAATTGCTCAATTGAGGACGGGGATAGGAAGAAGTTACCAGGGTTTCTTTGCCGTCTGCAGGTTGAGCCAAAACCTGTAATTGTTGCTGTCCGCGAGCGGTAAAATCAATCGTTGATACCAAGATTTGCGGTAGAGAACACCCCAAGACGCGATCGAAGACTTCTATGCCTTCCGAAGGCAATAACCAGTGCTTTAACTCGGAAATTTCTGCCTTTTTCATGGGGGAAACGGCGGGCTTTTGTGGAGAAGAAGCGGCTGGCATTACCCATTCGCTTAGAGATTCGCACCCTTGCCAAGAGACGACAACTTTCCCGATCTGGCGGGCGTTGGCGACAAAGTCGAACGCTTCTTTCACGTTCGTGCTCGAAAATACTCGATACTCGAGTGGAGCAAATGTGCCTTCCTCAACCCGTGCCATCACATCCTGCCACAATTGTCCGAAATGGGGATGGGCGCGATCGAGATTGATGGCAAAGAAGGAGAGATTTTTGGCAAAGGGACGCAAACCGATCGCCGCATTGTTGAGAATATCGCGCTGACCTAATTCCAGGAAGCGTCCGTATGGGGCTAAAACTCCCAAACTTTCCGTGAGAAATTCACCTCCCAAGGAGTTGAGAACTACATCGACTCCACGGCCGTTGGTAGAATTCATTACCTCTTCAGCAAAATTGAGCGATCGCGAATCCATCACCCATTGAATCCCTTGGGATTTCAAGAATTCCCGCTTGTGCGGACTTCCCGCCGTCGCCCAAATTTCTGCTCCTACTCCTCGGGCGATTTGGACGGCCGCTTGTCCGACTCCTCCGGCTGCGGAATGGATGAGGACTTTATCTCCTGCTTTAAGTTGTCCCAGTTCGATCAGGGCATAATAGGCGGTTATAAAAGCGACGGGGAGAGTTGCGGCTTCTTCCCAACTCAGGCGATCGGGTTTGGGAGCGACAAAGTCAGCGGGGACGGTGGTGAAGCGGTTATAACAAGATGCGCCAAAACCCATCACCGCATCTCCAACTTTCCATGCGGTGACCCCTTCTCCGACTGCGGCAATGGTTCCCGCGCATTCGAGACCGAAGCGCAAGGATTCATCTCCCAGCCCCGGAATTAATCCCAGGGCTAACAAGACTTCTTTAAAGTTCACCCCCGTTGCTTTGACTTCAATTTCCACTTCTCCCGGTTGGGGAGTGAGGCGAGAGGCGGGAATAAAGCCCAGGGTGCTTAAATTTCCCGGAACGGCGATCGCCAGTTCGGCATTTTCAACGGTGGGGGTAGCCGGTTTTTGCGATCGCTTCAGGGTATAATCTTCAATCTCTGCCAGAACATTACCCTCTGCATCCATCACCGCAATGTCAAAGTGCAGGATATCTTCAGTAGATGGATTATCTCGGGCTTCGCCAATATAGCTGTATAGGCGAGCTGGGAATTTGCCATACAAAGAGAGGCGCTTGTAGAAGAAGGGTAGATAAGCTCCCTCCCGCTGGCGAACCAGAGCACCCGTTGCATTATCCAAAAGGGCGGGATGCAAGCCGTAAAACTCCAAGTCGCCGACGAATTCTTCAGGGAGTTCTAAAGCTGCTAAACCGCTCTGATTTCCCCAGAAAACTTCTTGCCAATTCTGCCACCGCGCTCCATAAGTTGCCATTCCGCTATGATTGGAGACATCGATATCCGCTCCAGAAAATTGCCGATCGCCACATTGCGATCGCAGAGCGGCCAAATCTCGAGTTGGGGCTGCTTTGCGATCGAGAATTTCCACTTCACCCCGAGCGCATTCTTGTCCCGTTCCTAAATCTCGCACCGTAAATTCCCAACTTCCATTCTGAGGAGAAAGGACGGTTTCAGCGGTAACAGTTTGTCCTTTTGGTGCAACTAAAGGCGTGAGGAAATAGAGATTGCGGAACTCGAGAACTGAAGAGTTCAAACAATGCTCGCAAGCCGCTCGCACCAGTTCCAAATACCCCGTTCCCGGTAGCGTTGCCCGATTGCCGATGCGGTGTTCGTCCAATACCCAATCTTTGTCAGAATTTAAATTCGATTCAAAAATGTGGCGTTCCCCTTCAAGTCGGTAGCGATGGAGCAGGGGATGAGACGGCGACGCTTCGGGGGCGCTATCATCTGAAGGACGGGTGAGATATTTCGTCCCTTCGACTCCCATACCGCTTCCTTGCCAGCCTTCCCAGTCGATCGAAAGGGCAAAAGTACCATCCTTCGCCATTTTGTAGTGAGCGAAAACATCGAGGAAGTTATTCGCTCCACAATAGGCAACCTGTCCGAAGAGGGGGTGAAAGGCGGTTCCCGAAGAGCAAAAGATGAAGAAATCTAAGGGAATATCCGACAACACATCCTCGAGCAGAAGAGTACCTTTGACTTTGGGGGCAAGAACTCGCATCTGACGATCGCGATCGCCCCGTTCGATGGCTTCATCCTCCAGAACTCCCGCACAGTGAACAACTCCGTTAATCGTGCCGAACTGCTCGATGGCAAGGTTGCGAACCCGTTGCAAGGAGTCGCGATCGCAGACATCGGCATCGGCAATGCAAACGGTTCCACCCAATGCCTCAATCTCTTCGATCTGTTGAATTTGCTTGCCAAGGCGATCGTCATTGCGCCATCGTTGCCATCCTTCCCGAGGCGGTAAGCCCGTGCGTCCGCTGAGAATCAGTGTTGCTTTAGTTTCTCTAGCCAGATGGGTGGCTAAAGTCAAGCCAATGGCTCCAAGTCCGCCTACCAACCAGTACACGCCTTCTTCTTTCAAGCGAGGGATGGTATTGCGCTTGGGTAAAGGCAAAGGTTCCACCTCTTGCACCCACCGATTGCGATTGCGGTAAGCCACAATCGTATCGCCGTTAGGGTTTTGCAATTCAGCGGCGAGGCGATCGTAGAGTTGTTCGCTCTGCCAGTTGTCCTCAGTAGGAAGGGTAATATCGATGCTGCGACAGCGCAGGTCTGGAAATTCGAGGGGAATGGTTCGGATCGGACCGAGAACCGTTGCTTTCACGGGAGACAGGGATTCTTCTCCTGTTGTTGGTTGCATCTCGCTCGATAAGACTGTCACGAGCATTGCTTGAGTTCGCGCTTGTTTGCCGAGGGCACGGGCGAGGTGCAAGACGCTGTAAAATCCCCGGTCTAAAAGAGCATCCGTATCGCTTGCTTTGGGGGGGGTAATGCTCCAGCAATGGGCGATCGCATCGGGGTGCAGGCGGCGATCGCGCAGTTCGGACAATAAGGTTTCATAATGCTCCTGCTGGCAGGGGTCAAGGGTATAAGTATTATCTTCGATTTGACCGAATTCTTTCCCAACTTTAGCAAGAATGGCGCGATCGCCGTTTTCTGTCAATTTTTGCGCCAGTTTTGCCCCCACGCCGCATTCATCCGCAAACAGCAACCAGCATCGCGTTTGGGTTGCTGTTTCCACCGGCGGTTGCGAACGCTTCCAAACGGGGGTATAGAACCAATGAGTCGGATCGGGATTTTTGGTCGAGCTCGGGGCGGATTTTACGCTGGTTTCTGCAACCTTGGCAGTAGGTTCTTGCGCTTCAATCCAATAGCGTTGGCGTTCAAAGGGATAAGTGGGTAGAGCGATGCGTTGCGGAAGTTCCTCGCCGTAGAAGTTCGACCAATCGACGGCTACACCTCGCAACCATAACTGACCGAGGGTATCGAGTAAAACAGCGCGATCGGATTGGGCGTTTTTCGGATGGCGGGTGGAAGCGAAAATTCCATGATTTCCCTCTCGGGGAAGGTGGCGTTTGGCTAGTTGCGTCAGCACGATGCCGGGACCGACTTCGAGTAAAATTTGTCCGGGGCGCTCTAATAACATCTCGATTCCCGTGGAGAAGCGCACGGTGGAGCGCAGATGATTCGCCCAATATTGAGGGTCGGTTGCATCCTCCGCTGCCAGCCAAGTTCCGGTTACATTAGAAAGTAAAGGAATTTGCGGTGCCGAGAGCGTAACGGTTTTAACTGCTTCGATAAATGGCGCGAGCATCGGCTCCATCATGGGAGAGTGGAAAGCGTGGGAGGTGTGGAGACGACGCACTTTAATCTCTTTGGCTTGTAATGTTTGCTCCAAAAGAGCGATGGCTGTTTTCGTCCCGGAAATGGCACAGGCATCGGGAGCATTATGGACGGCAAGGACGAGATCGGAATTTAAGAAGGGTTGCAATTCGGCAGGAGAGAGAGGCACTGCCAGCATGGCTCCTTCTGGCATCTCTTGCATTAATTGCCCGCGCATGGCAACCAATCTCAAAGCATCTTCCAGGGTAAAGACTTCTGCCAAGGTTGCCGCCACCCATTCACCGATACTGTGACCGATAAGGGCATTGGGTCGAATGCCCCAAGATAACCACAATTGCGCTAGCGAATATTCGATCGCAAACAGAGCCGGTTGAGCCATCGCCGTTTGTTGCAGTCGCTCTGCTGCGGTTTCTCGGGATTCTGTCTCCGGATAAAGGAGCGATCGCAAATCCAACCCGAGGTGAGGTTGGAGCAATTCGCAACAGCGGTCGAGATGGGTTTGAAAAACGGGTTCGCTCTCGTAAAGTTCTTTGGCCATATCGGGATATTGCGACCCCTGACCGGAGAACATAAAGGCCACAGAACAGTCTTTCCCTTGGCGAACCCCGGTTCTCACCGGCGCTGCATTGGGAGCCGCTAAGGCTTGTAGGGCTTCGTCTCGCGTTTGCAGAGCGATCGCCCGGCAATAGTTAAACTCGGCGCGACCGACTTGTAGGGAATAAGCAACATCAGCCAGCTCTGTCTCGGGATGACGTTCTAAATAGTTGCCGAGATTAGTGGTTGCAGCATCCAAAGCAGAAGCAGTTTTGGCCGAAAGCAACAGCAGGTGATGGGTGCGAGCCGATTTAACCGATTCTCGCTCTGGTGCTTGTTCCAGAACTAAGTGAGCATTCGTGCCACCAAACCCAAAAGAACTCACTCCTGCCCGGCGCGGCGTACCATTGCTCTGCCATTGCAGCAGGCGATCGTTGACATAAAAGGGGCTGCTGGCGAAGTCAATTTCTGGGTTGGGAGTTTCAAAATTCAAGCTTGGCGGTAACATCTTGCGGTCTATCGCCAGCACGGTTTTCAGTAACCCTGCAATTCCCGCTGCCGTATTTAAGTGACCGATATTGGTTTTCACTGACCCAATAGCGCAAAATTGTTTTTTCGCTGTACTGCCGCGAAAAGCTTTAGTTAAAGCGGCAATTTCGATGGGGTCTCCTAGAGGCGTTCCCGTTCCGTGAGCTTCGATATAGCTAATGGTTTCGGGATTGACCTCCGCGACTTCAAGGGCCTCTGCGATCGCCTTTGCTTGACCCTCGATACTGGGGGCAGTATAACCGACTTTTGCCGCCCCATCATTATCAATGGCCGAGCCGCGAATCACCGCATAGATGCGATCGCCATCGTTGAGGGCTTCTTCGAGTCGTTTGAGAACGACTAAACCAGCTCCATTGCCGCCAACAGTGCCTCCCGCTTTGGCATCAAAGGCGCGACAATAACCATCAGAGGATAATGCACCCCCTTCTTGATAGAGATAGCCCCGTTCTTGGGGAAGGGTAATCGAAACTCCACCAGCTAGGGCTAAATCGCATTGATAATCTAAAAGATTCTGGCAGGCTAAATGAACGGCGACTAATGAGGTCGAACACGCCGTTTGTACGGTCAGGCTCGGACCGGTTAAATTCAGTTTATAGGAGATTTTTGTGGCTAAATAATCCTTATCATTAGCAACACACATCTCAAAATAATTTTCTGTATCTAAAGGCTTGCGATCGGCTAAATTAAACAGTAGATAAGTATTGAGATCTGCTCCGGCAAAAACCCCGATCGATCCATCAAAGCGATCGGGAACGACATTAGCACTTTCCAGGGCTTCGACAGCACATTCGAGGATAACGCGGTGCTGGGGGTCGGTGATTTCTGCTTCTCTGGGGGTGAAGTTGAAAAAGGACGCATCAAACCATTCGACATCATCGAGCATGTAGCTGGCCCGAACATAATCCCCATTATTCAGCAAATCGGGTTCGACGCGACCGGTCAGTTCGTCCCGAGAAAATTCCGTTCTTCCCGTTATGCCATCTTGCAAATTCTGCCAAAATTCCTCCAGGTTTTTTGCTTGCGGAAAGCGTCCGGATAAACCGACGATGGCAATTGAGTTGAGATTATCTTCCATGATTGATAAGAACCTAAATACGAGAAGTTAAATGGGATTGCTAAAAGTGAATCGATGGTTTTTCTCAGCGCGAGCGATTTTTTTGCCGTCGTTTTAAGGCGGCTTGCTTGCGTCGATCGCCGCGATCGCGCACGGTTTGCATCAAGGTTTCGCTGCCTTTGGTTTCCCCGAGATGGCGGGCGAGTGATTCGATAGTGGGATATTCAAACAGGGTTAAAACTGAGATATCCTGTTTCAAAGTTTCGGCGAGTTGAGCGCGAACTTGTACAGCCGCGATCGAATTGCCTCCCAAGTCGAAAAAGTTTTGCTGGATATCAAAGGGAGGTTCTAGATTCAAAACCCCTTGCCAAATTTTGGCGATCGCCTCTTCGAGTTCGTTACTCGGCGGCACAATAGAGCGAGTTTCTGAGGAGGTAATGTCCTCGAGATTAATCAGCTTTTGTCGATTGATTTTGCCGTTAGCCGTGAGCGGCCAGCGATCGAGGGGAATATACTGAGTGGGGATGGCATAATCTGGCAGCCGTTCTTGTAAAAACGCTTGTAGTGCTTGGCGTTTGAACTGTTTTTCCCCATCTCCTCGGGCGAGAATGACGTGTTGTCCCAAAATATCTAAGGGCGATCCAGCTTTCGGGAAAAATGCACAGTCTTCAAATCCTTGCTTGGAAAGGCGATCGCACCACTCTTGGGGCGATAGGGTGGGTAGATTAGCGCTTAAGCGTTCGTCTTTGTAGTCCCTAAACCCTTCGGTTAAACCAATCGTCGTCATGTGCGAGGGACGAAAGTCCGTCAGTTCGACTAACAGTAACGATCCGCCGGCTGCGAGCAGCGATCGCGTGTAGGGTAAAGTGACGTTTAAATCTCGCGCTACGTGGATAACATTGACGGCAAGGATGAGATCGAAACTCCCCAATTCATAGCCCTGTTCCTGCGGATCTCGATTAACGTCAAAGAGACGATATTCGACAAAGGGATAATTTTTGAATTTTTGCCGTCCTTGATTGAGGAAAAATTGGGAAATATCCGTGTAAGTGTAACGGGTATTTTTTATTGGTAACTCCGGTAATAGAGAGCAAGTAGTTGCGCCGACTCCCGCACCAATTTCCAAGATGCGCAGAGGTTTATCTTGCGGCCAAGTGCGAACCAATTGCGCCACTGCCGCTTTCACCAAATTGTTAGAATAGCGCGCCGAAGGCGAACGTTCATAAGCACTTTCAGCCGTCTCTTGACTCCCTTGGATAAAAAGCAGATCGACGGGATTTTTCTCCCCTCGCAAAATGGGAATGTGATGTTCTCCATTGCGTTGCAGATAAGAAAGGAGATCCTGAGAGATAGGATCGGTTAGTCCAGCGGCATTTTGCCAGAGTTGTTGCAGATTATCCGTATTTAAGGGTTTGGGACTGATCCAGCGATCGCCGTCTTCGCAAATTAAATCCCCTTGGTTGGTCAAGATGCTCAACCATTGACGGATAGTTTTGTCATAATCCGGTAGAAGCCCGCATTGCTCGATGAGTTCGCTGCTCGAATAGCTCTCTCCAGCTTGGGTATACACTCCTAAATCCTTGAAGGTTTGCCTCATATAAGCAATGCTTAATGCTTCCAATCGTTCTCCGGTCTCTGCCAGCAGATCGAGATCGAATTCGGGTAAAATGCGATGGGTTTCGCGATCGCCAGCCGCGAGCAGCGATCGCCATGCTGTCTCGATCTCCGACTCATCCCGATCTTCAATAGCGAACAAGCTTCCTTCTGGAGAAGATTGACAAATCAAATAAGCGGCAAGCTGATGCTTGACATTCTCTTTCACCATCACCAAAGCATCCCGAACTCCCGGATGCTGGCGCAATGCCACCTCAATTTCTCCCAATTCGAGGCGATATCCTTGCAGTTTTACGAGATTGTCTTCCCGTCCGAGAAACTCGATATTGCCATCTCGAAGGTAGCGCCCTAAATCTCCCGTTTGGTACAAGCGCTCGCCAGTAGCAGGATGAATGATAAAACTCGCCTCGGTTTTCTCGCGATCTTCCCAATATCCTTGTGCCAAACCGATACCGCCAATATACAATTGTCCGGCAACCCAAACCGGAACGGGTTCGAGAGTTTTGTCTAGTACATAAAATTGCTGATTTGTCAAAGGTTTACCGTAAGGAATGCTCTGCCATTGTGGATCGACTGTCTTGATGGGGTAGAAAATCGACCAGATGGAAGCTTCCGTTGCTCCACCCAAACTGACAACTTGCAGATCGGGCATGAGGGAATGGAGGCGATCGGGCAAACTCAAGGGAATCCAGTCACCGCTTAACAATGCCAAGCGCAAGGAGGTGAGGGCGGAATCGTTGTCTTGGCTCACATATTCCGCCAGCATTTCCATCAGTGCCGGGACGGTATTCCAAAGGGTTACCCTTTCTCGCTGAATTAACTCTAACCAATGAGCGGGATTTTTCCCATGTAAAGGATTGGGAATAACAAGCGTTCCTCCCGCAGCCAACACGCCGAAAATATCGTAAACGGATAAGTCGAAAGTGAGGGCGGAGAGGGCGAAAACGCGATCGCCAGAAGTGACTTGGAAGCGCTGGTTAATATCGATAATGGTATTAACCGCACCGCGATGGTCGATGGCTACGCCTTTCGGTTCTCCCGTAGATCCAGAAGTATAGATGACATAGGCTAAATCTTCTTGTTCTTGCAGCGCGTCGTCAGGATCGAGCAGATCGTCAGCTAACTCTGCCTTATCGACCAAAAGCCATTGCACCCCAGTAAACCCAGCAAGATGTTCTTGCAAATGAGATTGAGTCAAGGCAACTGTCACATTAGCACTGGTCAATATTTTTTGTTGGCGGCGTTCCGGCCAAGTCGGAGCAATGGGGACGTAGGCTCCTCCCGCAGCCAGAATAGCCAAGACGGCAACCATTTGTTCCCATCCTTTTTCCATAACCACGGCAACCATTTGATGGGGACGGACTCCCAGTTGGCGCAAATCTCGACTTAATTGACAAGCGCGACGAGAAACTTCTTCATAGGTGAGAACTCGATCGCTGGTAACAAGGGCAGGATGTTGGGGTTGTTGGCGAGCGCGAGTGCTAAAGAACTGATGTAGTAGCCCTTCGGGGGCAATCGCCTCCGTAGCATTAATGGCTGTCCGTTGCGCCAATTGAGCTACGGGGATGAGGTGTAATTGTTGTTGCTCCCAAGTCTCTTCTTTATCAGCCAAGCGATCGAGGAGATGCTGATAGGTCTCGAACATATCTTCGATCGTGCCTGGAGGAAAAAGTCCTTCAACATAATCCCAGTTGAAATCTAAGGAACCATCCGCCCGGACGTAATACTGATAATCGAGCCAAACTTGCGGGGTTTGAGAAATACTGTAAACGGTTTCGGTTTGCTCTTCCAGGAAGGCGATCGCGGTGGGATTAGTTTCGCTTTGTTGCGGCCCGTGGGTAAAAATAATAGGCATTGCTGACAAGCTGGCTTCTCTTTGTTGCGCTTCCACCCATTCTCGCAAAACGCGAACGCCACTCACCGCCCCATGTTCTAAATCTTGCCACAATTGCTCCTGCAAGCGTCGGGCGCGGACAGCAAAAGGCTGATTGGGAGAACAATTCACTTCAAGGAGAATAAAGGAGGCACATTCCCCAATAATTTCATTAATTTGTGGGTGAAAAGGTAGGCGGTTAAACGAAGGGACGTTAAGGGTAAAGTGAGGAGATTTACTCCAGCGTGCCAGGACTTCCGCGTAGGTAGCCAGGAGTAAGCCTGTTGGGGTTAAATTCCGACGGGCGGCTTTCTGTTTTAAAGTTTGCCATTTTTGAGAATCGATAACTGCTCTCAGGCGTTTAAAGCGCGGCTGAGAGATATTGCCGGGATTTTGAGCGAGAGGTAATTCGGGAGCGGGAGGAAGATGGCTGATGCGATCGCGCCAATAGGTTAAATCTTTTTCGTAGCGAGGGGTTTCTTCGAGGGTTCGAGTCCCCAATACATAATCTCGGAAAGATAATTCTAAAGCTGGAAGTTGACTATCGCTCTCATTGTAAAAATGCGAGAGGTCTTGGAATAGTTTTAAGGTACTCCAAAAGTCGGTACACCAGCCATCCAAACTTAAATGCAGGCGAAAATCACGATCGCTCAATTGCGTGGCAATTACCTCGAATTGCGGCCAGCGATCGAGGGGCAAAACTTGATGGGAGAGGCGATCTCTCACGGCTTGAATATGGGAGGAAATAGCCGTTTCATTCGCATTTCGCAGGTCAGTCAGGGCAATTTCATAAGGGGGAGGTGATTCTAAAACTTGTTGGCGACCATCGCTTAAAACCACTGCCCGCAGCATATCGTGGCGATCGATTAACTGTTGCCAAGCGTGTTGAAAGCGAGGGAAATCAAAGTCTTTGGCTTCCAATTCCAAATAGTTGTGCATGGAAACATTACCCAACTCAAAAGCCCCACTTCTTCCCAACCAATAGGCTTGCTGCATTTCTGTTAGCGGAAACGGCTCGTAGCGTCCGGCGCGATCGGGAACGATTTGCGGCACGGAAACGTTTTTTTCTTGTTTCGATTTCAAGGATTGTTTAACTTTTCCTTGTAACAGTTTTTCGAGTAATTCTCGTTTAGCAGTTGATAAATTTTCTTTACTTTTCATTATCCTGGGTTAGGGGTGGGCTATTTTCCTCTGGGGAGGAGTTAGGGGTTGGTGTCTATTGACTGCTCAACAAATGGGCTGCGTCCTCATCGGATAATTCCTCAAGTTGAGCCAGTAAACTCTCTTCGATCGCCTCAGCTAATTCGGCGACTGTAGCTGCATTGAGCAGTTGCCGCAAGCTTAAATCGGCAGCGGGTAAGGCTTCTCGAATTCGCGTCAGGATTTGGGTCGCTTGCAGGGAATTACCTCCGAGTTCAAAGAAGTTTTCGCCGATGCCAATGCGATCGATCTCTAAAACTTCTTGCCAAATTTGAGCGAGGAGTTCTTCTTGGTCATTGCGCGGTGCAATATATGTGGTTTGAGCCGGTTTAAATTGAGGAGAAGGAAGAGCTTTTCGATTAATTTTGCCGTTCGCCGTTAGAGGGAATTCATCTAAGAAAACAAAGGCAGAAGGCACCATATAATCGGGCAGGCGGGTAGTTAATAAAGTCCGCAATTCTTCCTCAAAAGAGAGGGATTTTTCTGTTGTTTCTTCTGGGTTAGATGCTTGGGGTTGCAACCATTGCTGCTTTTGTTCGGGGGCGATCGCGCCGCCCAAGAATCCCTGGAGCAGGATATTATTACTTTCGAGTTGGAAACAGTCCTCGATCACTTCGGCATCCATGGGGTCGCCAATAGCACAGAGTCCAATGTTGTAGCGCTGACATTCTTCGCTCAATAATTGACCTATATATCCCGCTTCAAGCAAGCAAAAGTCTCGGGCAAATTCGCCGTAAAGTGGCGAGATCGCGTCAAGAGAGCCAATGGAAAAGAGGGCAAAAGCAGCGCGATCGAAAATATCTTTGTTGGAGTAACTGTATAAATCTCGCTCCAAACGGGCTGTTTTGGAGATTAAAATCAGGCGATGCTTGACCGGATGGTAGTAGTAGGTTCCCCCTTCTAAACCGTCAATGCGTCCTGGCTTGACATAAATATAAGTCTGCACGGGATACAGATGGCCGGCTGAAGGATAGCGATATTTCGGCAGAGGAGATTCTGCTAACTGCAAGGAACGCAGGCAATTTAACAGGTTGGCTAAGTCAGTTAAAGGGAAGGGGGCTTGCAAATATTGACGGTAGCTTTGACGCTGGAGATAGATATCGCGCCGCAGGGGTTCGGAGGTGGGTAATTCCGTCTCTACATTCCCCTCTAGGGACCGAATTCCTCGTTGTTCCAGGCGAAACTCTAACCGCGCCACCGGATCGAGAACCAGACCGCTTTCAGAGGTTTCTGTAGGAGTTTCTGGAACGTCAGTATCGCTCACGACATAAGCTACCAATTGTTCTTTGCTACGACGATCTCCCGCAGAGGTGACAATTGCTTTACGGACGCGAGGATGTTCGGCGATCGCACTTTCGACCTCTCCTGCTTCGATCCGATAGCCGCGAATTTTCAGTTGGAAGTCTTCTCGACCCAAAAATTCGATATTGCCATCGGGAAGATAGCGTCCTAAATCTCCGGTGAGATAGAGACGTTCTCCCGTTTCAGGATGAATGATAAAGCTGGCGGCGGTTTTCTCTGAGTCCTTCCAGTATCTCTCGGCTAAACCAACGCCACCGATGTAGAGTTGTCCCGTCACCCAGATCGGACAGGGTTCCAGATTTGGGTTGAGGACGTAGAAGTGTTGGTTGAGCAGGGGAAGACCGTAGGGAATACTGTTCCATGCCGGATCGATCTCGTCAATGGGATAATAAATCGACCAGATAGACGCTTCGGTTGCACCTCCCAAACTCATTACCGTCGCTTCTGGAGCAATGGCTTTAATCTGTGGAGGTAAGGTGAGGGGCAGCCAATCTCCGCTCAAGAGTACTGATCGCAGAGAATTTGCTTTTAAGTCGGGGCGAGATTCCATGTAATCGACAAATAGCTGCATGAGGGCGGGCACCGAGTTCCACAGAGTTATGCCATTACTCTCTACCAACTCCGCCCAATGAGCTGGATCTTTAGCGACTTCCGCTTCGGGTATTACCAGAGTTGCTCCGGCTGCTAGAGTGCCGAAGATATCGTAGACCGAGAGGTCGAAACTCAGAGAAGAGAGGGCGAGGACGCGATCGCTCGCATCCACTTGGAAGCGCTGATTGATATCGACAACAGTATTTAATGCACCCCGATGGGCGATGGCAACTCCTTTCGGCTTGCCTGTCGAACCGGAGGTATAAATAACATACGCCAAGTTTTCAGCAGTTTGTCGGCTTTCTAGAGGAATGTCGGGTTGCTCGGATAGGTCGTCGCTCTCGGGGAAAATAACGGTGATATGGGCGGGAAGAGTAATCCGATCGCGTAATTTCGATTGGGCGATCGCAATGTTGACATCCCCATTTTCCAATAAGTACGCCATGCGTTCGGAAGGCATTTCCGAATCGATGGGCAAATAGGCAGCACCGGATGCCAGAATTCCGAGAACTGCAGCGACTTGTTCCCAGCCTTTTTCCATGACTACGGCTACCAGTTCGTCTGGCTTTGCCCCTAACTCTCGCAGCCGATAGCCCAGTTGACAGGCAATGCGAGAGAGTTCTTGGTAGGTAAAGGTGCGATGCAGAGTGGAAATGGCGATCGCATCGGGATTTTTCTGTGCTTGTTGGAAAAACCCATCGTGCAATAGTCCGGCGGGAAGGGGTGCTTCCGTCTGGTTGCTTTCTTGTTGGATCTCCAGTTTGGGAATATGCAACTGTCGTCCTTGTGCTTCCCAGATACTCTCAACCGTTGCCAAATTTTCCAAGAAGGTTTCGTAGGCGGCAAACATGGCATCGAGAACGCCCTCGGGGAACGCTTCATCGGCACAGTCCCACGTCAGAACTAAGGTTCCTCCATCCTCGTATACCTGATGGTCGAGAATCACTTGCGGCGTTTGACTGATACTGTAAGTTAAGTCGCCAAATTGCGAGATTGCCGTGGCTTTGGCTTCGATTCCCTCTTGGATGAGATTGCTGGTAAAAACGATGGGCATGAAGACGGGAGAACCATCTCCTTGTAATTGGCTCAGTTCCCGCAATAAAGTTACGCCACTGACCGAACTGCGATCGAGGTCTTGCCAAAGTTGCTTTTGCAACCGTTGGGCGCGAGTGACAAAGGATTCTTTCTCGCGACAGTCAATCGCTAAGAGGGTGAGGGAGGTAAAGTCGCCGACAATGCGATCGATTTCTTCGTGGAGGGGGAGACGGTTGAAGAGGGTGAGGTTGAGGGTAAATTGGGGTTTGCTGCTCCAAGCGGCCAGAACTTCGGCAAATGCAGCCGCTAACAAACCGGAAGGGGTGAGATTGAAGCGGCTGGCTCTGTGTTTTAAGGGCTGCCACTGTTCGGGGGAGAGGCAATGGCTGCGACGGTAGAAGCGCACTTCATCTAAAGTAGCCAGAGGTTTAGCCAGAGGTAGATCGGGGGCGGGGGGAAGTTCGGGGAGGCGCTGCTGCCAATAGTTCCAATCTCGCTGATAGACTTCTGTTTCTTTTAAGGCTTCTAAGGCATAAACATAATCGCGGAAGGAAACCGAGAGTGCTGGCAGTTCGCGATCGGGGTCTTGATAGAGGTCGTAGAGTTCTCGGAATAAGATCTCGCCACTGCCTAAGTCGGCAATCAGGGCATCAAAACTCAGGTGCAGTCGAGAGCGCCCTTCGTCCATCTGAGTCGCGCAGATTTCAAAGAGGGGCGCGCGATCGCTTTCAATGACTTGATGGGAAAGGCGATCGCGAACTTCTGCTAGGGTTTGCTCGACTTCTGCTGTAGGTTTGCCGCGCAAGTCGAGCACTTTGACTTCATAGGGGGGAATTTCTGGCAGAATCTGCTGTTGTCCGTCGGGACGCACGATCGCCCTTAACATTTCGTGGCGATGGATTAAACGCTGCCAGGCGCGATTATAACGGACCAGATCGAGGTCGGTTGCGTCGATTTCTCCGTAGAAGTGAGTGGAAACATTACCCAAGGCAAATCCATTCTGACGACCGATCCAGTAAGCCTGTTGAACTTCGGTGAGGGGAAAGGGTTCGTTGCGCTGTTCGAGGTCGGAGACGATTTCTGATAATGTCAGGGCGATTGTGATTTCTGCAGAACCGGCTTCGATGACTTCTGCCAAGCGAAGGATGGTGGGAGAATCAAAGAGTTCGCTTAAGAGAATTTCGGTATTAAATGTATCGCTTAATTTGGCAACCAGGCGAGTTGCTAACAAAGAATGACCCCCCAAAGCAAAGAAGTCATCGCGAATGCCAATAGGGGAAATCCCGAGATAATTCTCCCAAATTTCGACAATTTGTTCCTCGATTGCGTTGCGGGCTGCCACATAGGGCATTTCTAGAGGAGGTCGGGGATGCTTGGCCTGAGTCGATTTGGTCTCGGTTGCGCTAATCTCTGCATTGACAGCACTCCCCCCTTGGGGGGGGACATAGGGGAGGGTACCTCCATTTTCTGTAGGTGCGGGAGGAAATAAGTCTTCGGCAGAAACCAGTACTTGCGAGAAGGAACCGCTGAGAATGCGCGCAAAAATATCGACTCCGCGATCGGGTGCTAGTCCTTTACCAAAGCTTGGATCTAGAGTCGAAGGTTGCGCGGTTTCTCTAACTCGAACTGTAGAGCTATTCGATGGGGGAGGGGATTCTTCCTCTTCCGAAACGCGCAGAACGATTTTCCCCATATGTTTGGCTTCGGACATATAGGTGAAAGCATCGGCTGCCGATTCTATCGGAAAGCTGCGATAGGGTAGAGGGGAGAAATTTCCTGCGCGAAAATGACCGAGAATTTCTTGCCATAATTTTCTAAAGTTTTCCCGTGCCGGTTCGACATTAATTGAGAAGAAGGCCAGGCTTTTTTCAAAAGGTAATAAGCCGAGTTGGGTATTGTTGAGAATATCTCGGCGACCCAGTTCCAGAAATCGACCATAGGAAGCCAAGATTTCTAGATTTTTGAGAATCGCTTCTCCTCCTAAAGAATTGAGGACGACATCGACTCCGCGACCTTGGGTATGATATTTAACCTCTTCGGCAAAGTCTAAAGAACGAGAATCCATCACGCATTCAATGCCCAGCGATCGCAGATAATTGCGCTTTTCTTCATTCCCCGCTGTAGCTAATATTTCTGCACCCAACCAACGGGCAACGTCCACGGCTGCTAATCCAACTCCTCCAGTAGCAGAATGAATGAGAACGGTCTCTCCTGCTTGCAATCTTCCTTGGACGACTAAGGAATAATAAGCGGTCATAAAGGCAACCGGAAGAGTGGCTGCTTCTTCTGCTGTTAATTCTGGGGGTCTGAGGGTGACTAAATCTTGAGAAAGGGTAACAAATTTTTGCAGACAGGGTTGACCGAAAGCAATGACGCGATCGCCTACATTAAGATTTGCAACTTCCGAACCAACTCCCACGACCGTTCCCGCACATTCTAAACCGAACTTTGGCAGCACTCCATCGGGAGTGGGCATTAATCCCAGGGCAATCAAAACTTCTTTGAAGTTAAGACCGGTGGCAGTGACGGCAATCTCAACTTCTTGAGATTCAGGGGGTTTGCGTGCCTCTTCTCGTAAAGTTAAGCTATCGAGCAAGCCGGTTTTGCCAATAGCAACGGAGAAATTGTCCTCGAGATTTTTACCCTCAAAATTGGTAATGTCTTCCGCTGTACTGGTTGTCGCTTTTAAGGAGCTAGTCTGCATAAAACTTCCTCAAGATGTATTCTTCGATTGCGATTAGAACTCGACCGCTTTCGTCAAAAATTGTAATGTCAAACTTAAAGCTATCGGCAGTGCGATCGCGTAACTGAGCATAGCTATAGATCTTACGAGACAAACGTCCCCCATAAATTAACTGTTTGTAAGAGAAAGGCAAGTAGAACGAATCGTCTTTTAACTGTCCGAGTAAGAAATGAACGGCAATATCCAGCAAGGCAGGATGAAGACGATAAGAATCTAAATCCGAGGCAAAGCGTTCGGACAATTCTAGAGTAGCTAGTCCTGCCGACTCCGTCCATTCAAACTCGACTAAATTTTTCCATCTGTCTCCAAATCTTATCAAGCCTTTGAGCGGATCGTAATTTGTTCCAGAAATCTTAACAGTCTCGCCGTTTAAATGTTCTCTTAAACTTTGCAGATCCAACAGCTCGGTCGGCATTTTAGCCTCAAATAGATTTCCGATTGCTCCTTCTATCGGCATTCCTCCCGTTGCGAGAATTTGAAACTTATATCCTTGAGAATTAGGCTGGAGAATGGTTTGCACTTCGCGTTTTTGTCCGTCTTCTATCGCCAAGGGCGTGGGAAAGTAAACATTGTTTAAAGCAATAGTGCGCTCGCCACCGAGTGCATTCAATCCAGCCGTTAAAGCCATTTCTAAATAGCCTGTACCGGGAATAATGCCTCGACCTTGCAAGCGATGTTCGTCGAGAAGCCAATGCTTTTCGGGAGTAAGCAGGGAGCGATAAACAATCTGTCGGTCATCGCGACTATAGTTCTCGAATAATGGATGATTAGGCGTTAAGGGTAAGGATGAAACCGCTGGTTTTTCCGATACATTGCCATTCTGTTGAGAGGCTCGCGCTGCCATCCCCACGTCTTGCCAAGCATCCCAATTAATAGCTACGGTGAACGTTCCGTCGGCGGCAGTTTTATAACGAGCAAACGCATCGAGAAAAGCATTCGCCGCCGTATAATCCACTTGTCCGAATCCACCTTTAATTGAAACTAAAGAAGAACACAACACAAAGAAATCGAGAGGCACATCCTTGACAATCTCATCGAGCACGAGAGTTCCCCCAACTTTCGGAGCGAGAACCTCCCGAGCGGTTTCTCGAGTTTTGCGCTGAATGACTCCGCCTCCAGGAACTCCGGCTGCATGGATGATTCCGTGCAGAGCGCCACATCGATCGCGAAATTCGCCAATTGCTTTTTCCATTGCCGAGCGATCGCATACATCAGCTCCAGCAACGGTCACTTGCGCTCCGAGGCTCTCCAATTCGCGGACGGCACGAATTTTCTCGCCAATGGTTTCTTCTCCCTGCCAGGCATCCCACTCCTCTCTTGGAGGTAGGGCAGAACGTCCGACGAGCAAGAGTTTGGCTTTTGCTGTTGTTGCCAAATAGCGAGCCAAAGACAAACCAATACCGCCCAAACCTCCGGTAATTAAGTAAGCTCCTCCTTCTTTAATTCGCGGTGATTTCGCGGTGGGTTCCAGAGTCACGGGAGTAAAAGTCTGCACCCAGCGCTGGTTTTGGCGATAGGCACAGATAGAGTCAGAAGCAGTCAGTTCTGCCCATAATTGCTCGGCGGCGCGATCGCTATTCTGCAACGCAGCCAGGTCGAAATCGAGACTGCGACAGATAAACTTCGGATATTCCAGAGGAATAACCTTGACTGCCCCCAGTACAGTAGCGCGCTCGGGATACACCATCTCCTCAGCAGTAACCGATTGCATATTATTGGTAACGGCAGTAATCTGCAAAGGTTGGCTCCATTTGTATTTCCCTAACCCTCGTGCAATTTCCAGCAAACTGAAAAAGCCCAAATCTCGAGCGCGATCGACATCCCTCAATCCCTTTTGAGGATAGCCTTCCGGGTCAATCGTCCACAGATGAACCAAGCTGGTGGGAAGCAGATTGCGATCGCACAAATCGGCAAATAAGGCGGTATAATCTTCGCTAGAATTGGGATCGATCGCATAACCGTTGTCACCGTTTTGAGTAAAGACTTCGCCAATTTCTACCACAATCGCCGTCTTACCTTGAGTGCGCAACTGTTGCACCAAGCTTTCTCCCAAACCGCAGCGATCGGTAAACACTAACACTCGCGCTAATTTTTCGTCATTTTCCCCTACCTTGTCTAAAGGTGCGAGAGTCCATTTTGGCGCATACAAGCGTTCTGACTCTGAGAATTCCTGTGCAGATGGCTGCGGCGTTACCGTAGGTTGCAATGTCGTTTCGGGAGCATCCACCCAATAGCGCTGGCGCTGGAAAGGATAGGTGGGTAGAGGCAAGCGATCGCGTTTTTCATCCCCATAAAATCCCGACCAGTCTACCTCAACTCCAGCCAACCACAGGCGACTGAGAGTGCTTAACAGGCATTTTTCCGCAGAGATTGGGTCTTTCGGATGGGGGAGAGAAGGAATGGCAATTCGTCCGTTTCCTTGTTGCTTGATTAGGGTACTGGCGGTTTTTCCTGGCCCGACTTCGAGGAACACAGAGGTTTCATCTCGCAATAGTTCTGCTACCCCTTCGCTAAAGCGTACGGTTTGCCGCAAATGGTGCGCCCAATATTGAGGATCTGTGGCTTGCTCGGAGGTTAATTGCTTTCCTGTGACGTTGGAAATGACGGGAATTTCAGGAGGATGGAGGGAAACCCCTTTTAAATAATCGAGGAGCGGTGCGATTGCCTCTTCCATCAACGGCGAGTGAAAGGCGTGGGAAGTGTGCAAAGGACGACAGGAAATTCCAGCTTCCTGTAAGCGTTTTTGCAGAGCTTCGATAGCGGCGCTACACCCAGAAATAACGCTGAGTTGGGGGGCGTTGCAAACGGCTAGAGTCAAATCGTCGTTCAAATAGCTTTGAACCTCTTGCGCGCCTAATTCTACGGAAAGCATGGTTCCTTGCGGACACGCTTGCATCAGGCGACCGCGAAGGGCGATAGTGGCTAAAGCGTCTTCAAGAGAAAAGACTCCTGCCAAACAAGCTGCCACATATTCGCCAATACTATGACCCAATAAAGACTGGGGACGCACTCCCCAAGCCATCCACAAGCGAGCCAGAGCATATTCAATGACAAAGAGAGCCGGTTGCGCGATGGCTGTTTGTTTGAGAGTATTTTTCGCTTCTGCTCCCGGTGCTTCCGTCGGATAGAGAAGTTGGCGCAGATCTGTATCGAGATGGTTTTGCAGAATGTCGAAACAGCGATCGCACTCTTGACGGAATAAAGGTTCGCTTTCGTACACCTCCCGAGCCATATTAATATATTGAGAACCCTGTCCCGGAAAAAGAAAGACCACGGGGGGATTATCGAATGCCGGAGTTGCCGACATGGCACCGTTTGCTAAAGTAGCGATCGCTTCTGCGGTATTCTCGGCAATGACAGCACGGCGGTGAGAAAATTCCCGCCGTCCTACTTGTAAGGTATAAGCAATATCGGCTAGATTGCCATCGGAATGGGTTTGTAAGAACTCGGCTAAATTCTCTGTTGCTTTTTCTAGTGCTGTGGCACTTTTGGCTGAAAGGAGAAGCAACTGCCAAGGTCTCGAAGTACTCGATGGAGTTAAGGTGGGAGCTTCTTCTAAAATGATGTGAGCATTGGTGCCGCCAATGCCGAAAGAACTCACCCCAGCACGACGGGGACTGCCATTGCGCGTCCATTCTTGCAACGTATCATTGACGTAAAAAGGACTATTGGCAAAATCAATACGGGGATTCGGTTGGGTAAAATTGATGCTGGGAGGAATCAATTGGCGATCGAGAGCGAGGATTGTTTTAATCAGTCCGGCAATTCCTGCTGCTGCATCGAGATGTCCTAAATTGGTTTTCACCGAACCGATGGCGCAATAATTGGTTTTCTCCGTATGTCGGCGAAACGCCCGCGTCGCGGCTGCGATCTCGATTGGATCTCCTAAAGGCGTTCCCGTACCGTGAGCCTCTAGATAAGAAATACTCTCAGAGGTGACCTCTGCAGCCATCTGAGCGGTGCGAATGGTACGAATTTGACCCTCTTCACTGGGGGCAGTATAACCAATTTTTCCAGCTCCATCATTGTTAATAGCTGAACCTTTAATTGTGGCGTAAATATAATCTCGATCTGCGATCGCATCTTCGAGGCGTTTGAGGACGACAGTACCAATCCCATTTCCGCCTAAAGTACCGTTTGCTCGAGCATCGAAGGCGCGACAATGACCATCGGGAGATATAATTTCATCGGGAGATAATGTCAGTTCGTTTTGTGGAACTTTAACAGCAACACCTGCTGCTAGAGACATATAACATTCTCCCGACAGCAAGCTCTGACAAGCCAGGTGAACCGCAACTAAAGAACTCGAACACGCCGTTCCCACACTCACGCTCGGCCCTTTCAAATCGAGTTTATAAGAAACGCGAGTCGGAACGTAATCTTTATCCACCCCAATTAAACGTTGCAAACCGCCAATGGAGTTGAGTAATTCTGGATTAGGTAGTAAGTTATAGTAGAGATAATAGCCCATGCCGACCCCAGCATAGACACCAATCGGTCGTTTTTCTCGAGATGAATCATACCCGGCATCTTCCAAGGCTTCCCAGGCACATTCTAAAAAAAGTCGATGTTGCGGGTCCATGACTTCCGCTTCCCTCGGAGAAAAGCCGAAAAAAGAGGCATCAAAATATTCAACATTCTCTAAAATTGATCCAGCTTTCACCGTTTTTTTGCTAGCTTTGTTTTCAGTGAAGATAGAAATTAGTTCTTCACCATAAATCAAATTCTGCCAAAATTTGTCAATGGTTTCAGAACCGGCAAAACGTCCGGATAGACCGATAATTGCTATTTCTAAACCAGTGTATTCGGAAGTCATGGGCATATCTCGGCAAGGAATCAAAAAAGAAAATTAGTAGGAGAGTAAAGATTGCTTATATCGTTGCTTTAATCGCTGTCGTCCTCGTTTTAAGGCTAAGTCTGTTTCAATATCATTTTCTTGGGTAGAAGCTGTATTTTGTCCAGATAAATGCTGGGCAAGTTGTCGAATTGTGGAATAATTAAATAGATCGACAAGTGTGACATTTTGTGATATAATTGGCAATTGTTTTAGCATGATTCCATAGATTCGAGTAAGCAATAGAGAGTTGCCTCCCAAATCGAAAAAGTTGCGAGTGACTCCGACTCGTTCTACTTCAAGAACTTCTTGCCAAATGGTAGCGATGGTTTGTTCGAGGGAATCTCGCGGGGCAATATCGGGTTCACGATTTTCAGGGTTGACATAATCGGGAATTGGTAAGGCACGGCGATTGACTTTTCCATTGGCAGATAAGGGAAATGTTTCCAGGAAAACAAATGCCGAGGGAATCATATAATCCGGGAGACGATCGCTGAGAAAATGCCGCAGATCTGCCGCTGGAATTTCTTCGCCCTCGCTAATGAGATAAGCCACCAAACGCTTGTTGCGCCCGTCCTCTCCTAAAACTTCTGCGATCGCATGTTTGATTTGCGAATGTCCGGTTAAAGCGGCTTCAATTTCTCCTAATTCAATACGATAGCCTCCGACTTTAACCTGAAAGTCATTTCGTCCGAGGAATTCAATATTACCATCGGGAAGATAGCGTCCCAGATCGCCGGTTTTATAGAGCCTCTCTTTGGTTTTTGGATGGATGAAGAAGTGTTTATCCGTTTTCTCGCGATCGCGCCAATATTCTCGCGCCAAACCAATGCCGCCAATATACAACTGTCCGGTAACCCAGACGGGACGGGGTTCTAGAGCTTCGTCTAGTACGTAAAAATGCTGATTGGTGAGGGGAATGCCATAAGGAATACTTTTCCAAGTCGGCTTGACACGATCGATGGGATAGTAAATTGACCAGATCGAGGCTTCTGTGGCTCCTCCCAAGCTCACCATTTGGATATTCTTGTTCTCTGCTTTAACTTGCTCGGGTAAAGAGAGAGGAATCCAATCACCACTGAGGAGAACCAATCGCAGATCTGCTAAATTATGGGTATAGTCCACCATCATCTGCATCAAGGCTGGAACGGAATTCCAAAGGGTAACTCCGTACTGTTGCAATAGTTCCACCCAATGTCGAGGATCGCGATCGCGCTTGGCTTCTGGAATCACGATCGCGCCCCCAGCAGCCAAGACTCCGAAGATATCGTAAACCGAAAGATCGAAACTCAGAGAAGAGAGAGCCAAAACGCGATCGCTGGTGCTAATCTCAAAGCGTCGATTAATTTCCTCAATCGTATTCACCGCTCCGCGATGGTCAATGGCAACCCCTTTAGGCATTCCCGTGGAACCGGAGGTATAAATGAGATATGCCAAATCCTCAGGAGTTTGTTGCGGGGTTAGCGGGGTAGAACTTTCTGTGGTAAAGTCGTCGCGATCGACGCACAGACTGACAATTTCCGACGGCCAAACCAGACTCTCGTACAGCCATGATTGCGTGAGAACGAGACTCACCTCACTATTGGCCAAAAGAATATTGCGACGCTCTTCCGGCCAGGCTGGATCGATGGGAACATAAGCCGCTCCGGCTGCTAAAATTGCCAAAACGGCAACGATTTGCTCCCAGCCTTTTTCCATAACCACCGCAACAAAGCCACCGCGACTGGCTCCGAGTTTCTGCAAGCGATGGGCGATTTGGTTGGAGAGGGAGAATAACTGTTGATAGGTGAGGGTTTGCTGGGGAGCAATCAGTGCGAGTTCGTCGGCTTGTTTTTCCACTCGTGTGGTAAATAATTCGTGTAACAGAGCCTCGGAAATGGGCGCATCGGTACGATTAATGGCATCATAAAGCTCAAGTTGGGCGGGGGGGAGCAATGTAGGCATTTCCTGCCAAGCAGTTGCCGAGGTTGCGAGGGTTTCGAGCAAGCGACAATAAGCGGCAAACATCTCGGCAATTAAACCTTCGGGGAATAGTTCCTCTACTACATCCCAGTTAAACGTCAGCGCTCCCTTTTCTTCCCAGACTTGTACATCCATCCAGGTTTGCGATGCTTGACTGATGGCATAAACTAAGTCACCAAAATGGGTAAAGCTGGAGGTTTCCTGACCTAATGCCGCCATCCCAAGAGTACTGGTAAAGACGATGGGAAAGGCATTGGGAGCCGTTCCATTGACGCGGGCTAGTTCGCGGGCGACCCGCACGCCGCTAAAATAGCGATGTTCCAGATCTTGGGATAATTGCTGCTGAATGGCGATCGCTTGTTGGCGGAAGGAAGTCTTGCCAGAAGCATCGACGGCTAACAGGGTTGCCGAGGTAAAGTCCCCAATTAAATCGTTAATTTGGGAATGAAAGGGCAAACGATTGAACAGGGCTAAATTAACGGTAAAACGAGGGTTCTTACTCCAAGTTCTCAACACTTCACTAAATGCCGCCAGTAAAGCCACCGAAGGAGTCACGCTCGCTCGGCCAGCATTTTGTTTTAATTGTTGCCACTTTTCTTGACTCAAGTCCCCGTCGTAACGACGAGTTCGCGGACGATCGATAGTGTTGGGATTCTTGGCTATGGGGAGTTCTGGGGCTGGAGGCAGAGTTTCTAGGCGCTCGATCCAATACTGTCGCGATTGCTGATATACAGGTGTTTTTTCTAACTTTTGTTCGGCAAGCACGCAATCTCTAAAGGTGATCTCTAAAGGGGGAAGCTGGAGATCGGGTTGGTTATAGCATTGATGCCATTCTTCAAAGAGGCGAAAGAGACTCCAAGCATCAAAGATTTGTAGGTCGTAGCTGATGTGGAGACAAACCCGTTCTTCAGGCAGTTGGGTAGCGCGAAATTCAAATAACGGCCAGCGATCGCCGCTTAAGACTTGGTGAGATAGCTCTGCGCGGATCGTAGCAATGGCGCGATCGATGTCGGTGGGGGAAGAGCTGCGCAAATCTAAAACAGCCATTTCATAAGCCGGAACTTGTTGGAGAACTTGTTGCCGACCATCAGGCAGAACAATTGCCCGTAACATATCGTGGCGATTGATTAAATATTGTAGGGCGCGGTTCAAGCGATCGATATCCAAGCCTCGACCCTCGATCTCGTAGTAGCCGTGGTTGGCAACATTCCCCAGTTCCATTACTCCCAGACGACCCACCCAATAGGCATGCTGTAGATCGGTGAGGGGAAAAGGCTGATAGCGATTTTCCGGGTCTTGAATCAAGGGCGGAAGATCGGTTAATGTTACTGCTGTTTCTCCTTCCTCAAATAGTGCCAAAAGCTCTGCTTTTCGCTCTTGCAAGCTTTGACGTAGTTCGATGGTGAGAGCGCCAGCAGGAGCATCAACCACCAGAGAGTTTCCAGCTACGGCGAGTTTAATCTCTTGGGCGCTAAGTTTTTGGAGGAGAAGTTGTAAATCCATCGGTTTAATTGCGTCAGAATGCAAGGGAGAAGCAGAACACTTAAATTTGCCCTAGAGATGGACAATTTCTCGAGGTCGGTCGGTTGAGATTGAGATGGTCGAAGTGTTTTTTAATTCCTTGACCAGAAGGCGATCGCAGAGATAGGAAGCGAGGCGCTCGCTATTGTTCTCGCCAAAGAATTGTTCCAAGGGAACGCAGATGCGAAAGTCTTCCTCTAAGCGTCGCTTAAGTTCGATCGCCACGAGGGAATCGACTAAACCGCCAAAGGGTAAATCGACTGTCAGTTCTTCGGGAGAACATTGCAGATAAACCGCCAGCCAACCTAAAAGATAGGTAGAGATCCAGGCAGGGCGTTCTGTAGGTGGAGTGGCTAATATTTCTCGGAATGAGGGCAGTGTTGGCGAGAGTTGTTCTTCCTGTGGCGCAAAACTGGCAATGTTCTCTTCGGCTTCAGAAAGATTGAGAGGTGGAGTGGGAGGCGTTCCCAACATCGTTTCTCCCCAACGGACGATGACAGCAGCAGAGGTAGCAGCAGCACCGTTGGCATAAATTAAAACGAGGTCGCCCGGGTTGAGTTTCCCAACGCGAGCGGCACGCTCTAAATTGGCCAGGGGAAAAACAGGTCCAATATTGCTATAACGAGGGTAGAGGTTGAGAGCGCGATCGCGATCAATTCCTAAAGCTCGAATACAAACATCGGCATACCAAGCCGTCGGGGTATTGAAAGCGAAAAAGTCGATGTCAGTTAAGCTGACTCCAGCCATTTCGGCAGCTTTTTGACAGCAGGAGCGCGCTGCATCGACAGCGGTTTCAGCCAGGGCAATGGCATTATCTCCCGTTCGCGCCAGAATGTGAGTTTTGCCTTTGCTATTGCCAGCCAGTTCGTAACGATAGGCATTGCAAGTTTCGGTTGCGGGGGCGATCGCCACGCTCAATATCCCTTCCTCTTCTTGAACCGGACTGACTATTAAAGCCCCAGCTCCATCTCCTAAAGACCAAGAGAAAGAATCACTGTTGTCCGTCGCATTTGAGCCAAAATGAGAAACGACGATGAGAATATGTTCGTATCGTCCCGACGCGATAAAGGTGCGAGCGGTTTCTAAGGCAACGAGAGCACTCGAACAGGTGGATTCAATATTCCATGCTGGACAGTGCAGCCCGACATCTCGCCCTAAATAAGCGGCATGACCGGGACCGGGGGAGTCGGGAAATAGGGCAGTGATTAAGGCTAAATCGACCGCTTCTGGAGTTAGTCCGGCAAGGGCGATCGCTTCTTTGGCTGCCTGACATTCTAAAGCCAGTCCCGACTCTTCCGGTTGCAGAATGCGTCGTTCTCTTGCTCCTCGGAAGGGATCGGTGAGGTAAGGGGCGACTGCCTGTGACCAAATATCAACATCTTCCCTGGTTAGAGTGGTAACACTTCTCTGCCGCTTTCTCGCTTTTGGGAGCAAGTGAGGACATCTTTCGCGCCAATAATCATTGGTGCGAATGGTGTCGGGAAAGGCTAGAGTTAAGGACCGAATGGCGATAGAAGCGTTCATGGTAGGGTTTGACTCCATTAACAAACGGACATCATAAAGTCAGTTGTGCTTGCCGATCGCCCAAGCGGCAGCATAGCGGGAGGTATGGCTGATACTTAAGAGCCATTCCCCAAAACCGATATCAGCGGCGGCAATTTGACCGCGATAACTGAAGGCAACAGCAGGCGCGCCGCAGGGCAATCTGCGAATCTCCACATCTTGGTGCGAGAGTTCGGGCATATAACTGAGGATGCTCTGTTTTGCTGCTAGACGACCTCCTAGATACTGCAACCGTCGTTCTCCTCTCTCGAAAGAGTTGCGTTCGGCGAGAGTTAAGTATCGCTCTTCGTCGATTGCTGGCAAACTATCGACTTCGACTAGAGTCAAAGTGCGATCGCTCGTCGGGTTGTAAAATTTCCAGGATTTATCTGTCATTGTTTTTGCTCTTCTTGCCCGATATTTTTACGGGATTTCCAATGTCCAGTTACTCGATGACAAGATTGGCAAGCATCGTGTTCATTTTGTTCACTGACTCGATATATTCATTGCCAGGAACGGACTCGGCGATAATTCCGGCTCCGGCATTGAGATGAATGGTGTCTCCGTATTGGAAAACTGACCGAATGGCAAGAGCGAAGTCGGCTGTTCCGTTACTGCTGACCCAGCCAAGGGTACCGGCGTAGAGGCTTCGGGGTTCGTCTTCGAGGCGATCGATCCAGTACAATGCTTGCTGCTTGTCAATCCCGGAAACTGTAATCCCCGGAAAGAGAACTTTCAGTGCATCCCAGAGGGTGCGATTGGGTTGCAGGAGACCGCCCACGCGAGAGGAAAGGTGCTGAACGCAACGATATTTCTTAATTTCCATGAAATTGAATACGCCAACGCTGTTGGGCAAGCAAACCGAGGCCATTTCTTGCTGTGCAAGCCAAGCAGAAAGGGCGTGTTCTTTTACTTCTTTAGCATCAGCAAATAACTCGGCATAAAGGCGCAAATCTTTCTCAGGGGTTTCTCCTCGAGGTCGCGTTCCAGCGAGAGGGTTGGTGACAACCCAACGTCCATCTGCTGCTTTCATGAGAATCTCGGGACTGAAACCCACTCCTTTGACTTTTCCGAGATCGAAGGCGTAAGAACGGTAAGCATTATTGGCTTGGTTGGCGATCGAATACGTTCCAAGAACGTTTAATTGTCCCGAATACTTAGCAGTGCGGGAAATAATGGCTTTTTGCAAGCGATTGGCTTTGATGGCTGCAACCAGTTCTGCGACCCGATGTTCGTAATCTTGGCGATCGCTAAAGTCAATTGATATAGAAGTTGCTGTATAAGTCGGGAGTTGTACCTCATTGGTTAATAGTGTATTAATTTCATCAATCCCCTTGATACTCCGATAACAAATTCCCTCTGGAATAAAGATTAATTCGCTATCGGGGATGATGAGGTAGAGCAGTTCATTCTCGCTTTGTTTGGAGTACGAAGAGTAAAAACTCGCCATATCGAAGGAAACGTAACCATACGCTGTCCAATTTTCTAAGGGCAGAGTATTCAGCATCTCTTCTACTTGTTTGAAGGGATCGCGAATAGGTTGAGAATTGACTTCATTCCCTGACATTTCAATGCGATCGCGGCTGACAGCAATTTTTCTATATTCGCCAATTGCAATTCGGACTTCGTCTTCTCCTTCATAAAGCAGGTATGAATTGATCATTCCTGCTTTTTTTAGATTGCTGAGAACGGTGAGAGGTTCAATGTTATAGTTTGGGAAGAACTGTTCTCTATATTTTACTTTTGTGCTATCTTTCACTTGGTTGTTCATCTTTTTTCTTGTGATTGAGGAAATCTATGCTGACTAAAACTTATCCATTAAATAGATATAAAATGATAAATAAAACCTTTGATATCTTACCTCTATAGTTGTTTACATTAAGATCAAACTCTCCATCATGCCTATAATTACCGCATCAGGTTGAGTAGGATGACTTCGATCCCTTGAAAGGTTTTTATTGTTAATTACATTCTGAAAAGAATATTATCAGTATACTCCATAAAAAAAAAGATCATATCCGGTTTTTTTTTTGCTTCAAACGTATTTTTTCTCGATTTTTCTTTGGGGCCTATTTATAAAGAAAAGTCAGAGTGTATACCCAGTCTACTTTGTAGAATGATATGCGAGTCAATGGCTAACGATTGTTGGCCAATATTTGAGTTATAGCTATGTCTTATAGTCTGGCAAATTCACAAGGCATAGCTTTTGGAAAGATGGAAGCAAGTCTCTATATCACGGGAGCAACAGAACTCTCCTGTAAAGTAAAACGTCACAATTGTTTTACATCAGATGCTATAGGTTCTTATAACTTGATTTTTTCATCTATTGGTCTTATTTGACGAAAACCTAAACCTCATAAGCGGTTTAATCTTTACACTGATTTACAAGTTATATTTCTTACAGTTCTTTCCTTATTTTATGAGGTTCAGTCAGAAAAATTCCCCTAAATCCTCCTTTTTAAAGAAGGTTAGGGGAATAAAACTTAAGGAAGAATAAGGCAGTTTAAAATCGCTATAGCAACTTTTTCCGTTGTATTTTGCTTAAAATCTCAACCGAAAACTCTATTTCACTCTGCAATCACATAACGATAGACCAATCTCAATCCAATCGACCATACTTTTTTTGTGTACACAACTGAAGAAAGAATTTAAGTCTACGGCTTTAATTTTGTCTCAAAAATGAGAGTCATCGAGCGAATAAAAGGCAACCAAGTTAGCAAACGCATCATTCCCCACCGTTCGGGATGTAATTGAAAAAGTGATTGCACTTCAATAATCTCGACTCCCATACGCGCGACTTCGTCTATATCTTTGACAAACCACTGTAGGGGAGCACCTAAGGCTTCGAGTTTCTTGGCAGACTTGCGATAAGATGTTCCGACAATATCAAAGATAAAAGTTGCTCCCGGAAAGCGTTGCTGCATTCGTGAGATCAGTTGAGCAACTGATTCCGCATCGAAGTACATCAATAAACCTTCAGCAACAATAACAATCTCCTCGGGAGATCTCGAAGGCAGTTGCTCCATCCAGTTAAAGTCTAAGGCGGAAGCTCCAATAAATTTATAGTTTTCGGTTTCACGATCGAGTTGGCTGCGAATGTCATTCACTTCCGGTAAATCAAGATTAATCCAGTGCAAATTTTCTTGTTGCAGGCGGTAGTATCGACTGGATAAACCCGCTCCTAACTCGATAACCAGGGGGTTTTTAATATGGGCAATGTTACGTTGTACTGCACAATCAAAGTGCTCTGCGCGAATAGCCCAACCGGCTTGGGTATACGTGCCATAAAAAGAGTCGAGTTCCACATTCCAACCCAGATGATCGCTCCACTCTCGGGCGTGGCGATCGCGAAAAAGACCGTTAGAATTTCGATCTTCGTCAGCTCTGGCGCGAGTCGTAAGAACCATTGTGCGCGGTACACCTGCGAGTTGTAATTGAGATTGGGACATGATGACTGAAGATTTAATGAGATTGAGAATTTTTTTGGTAAGTTTTGGGGGTCGTGCCAAAATAATCTTTGAATGCTGTACTAAACCGACTGAGGCTGGCATAGCCAACCGCTTGAGCGACTTCCGAGACATTCATTTGTTGTTCGAGGAGGAGTTTGCGGGCCCATTCCATACGTTGATTGCGAAGGTAGCCGAATACTGTCGTTCCGAAGACTTCGCGAAAGCCAATTTTGAGCTTGTAATCGTTGATTCCTGCTTTTCTGGCGAGTTCCAATAAGGAAGGGGGGGATTCTATATTGTCTATGAGAATTTCCTTGGCATGATGAATACAATCGAGGTCTCGGGGTTGTAAAGGGGAATTTTTGGGCCGTAATTTTGTACTTTCATCGATTTGAGCCAGCTTGAGGGCGACGAGTTCGAGAGCCTTGCTCTCAATATAGATTTGCCCGGTCAGACCCTCATAAGGACAGTGCAAAAGTTGATGGAGAGCGATCTGCATAGTGGGGGAGGTTGGACTGGTATGAAAAAAAGTTTCGGCTGATGGCTCAATTGCTTGTAGCAAGGGCTGGGGTATATCAGATTTCCCCTCCAGAAAGGCTCTGAAAAACTCTGGAGCAAGCAAAATCGTTACGGCTAAATAGGGGCGATCGGCATAGTAGGTCATCTGAGCGCCATCTCCTCCACAAGCAGTCAAGCAATTGTGTCCTTCCTGCAAGATAAAAGAAGAGGTCGGCCAGCCGACAACACCAGTTACTTCGCCAGAAATCAGAAAGTAAAATTTTAAGGGATCGGTATGAAGGTGCTGACCTTGCAGCACCAAATTCTGCTTCATTTGCTGATTTTCAATCGAGATTTGCAAGCCCGAATCCAAATAAGCGAACCGAACTGAACCTCTACCGATCTTCTTCAACCATTCTAGTCGTGCTTCTGTTCTCTCCGCATCATAGGAATACAGATTGGACAAATTCATCTGCTCTAGCAGTTCGGGAAAGCTTTGTTGCATCCCATGCCGTGGAAAGATCAACTTTATAGTCATCGACTCTCACTTTCAATTCCTACTTATTAAAAATGATTAGCAATTATTCTAGCTCAGAAGGAAGTTAAAAAAACGAAAATTTTCCTTAAGGAAAATTTTCATAGCTTTCAGAGCGCTCGATCGCCTTCCAATACTCGATTTCCTATGGCTCAGAGAAAGATAATCCCTTTAGAGCTAAAAAAAATCCGTTTGGAGTTAGTTCTGTTCTTTGTCCTCTGATAGAATGTGCCTGCCTTGGGCTGACAAAGCCACTGTTCTCATTTATTGAGAAAAATTTGGAATTGTGAAAACGCAAATATGGAACAGAACTCCTCTCTTGACACTCAAAACACCTTAAAGAGCATTTTGAGAAACTTGGGTATTTCCGAAGAGTTGTTATATGACGATGCTTTACTCTATCGCGATCTGCAACTCGACTCGACTGAGATCGTGGAAATCGCTCTAGCCCTCAAACGGCAACTTGGAGTTGCCCTTAAATTAGAAACCCGTCAGGACAAAACTTTGGCTGAAATAAGTCAAGAGATTGCAGATGCGCGCTCCAGTTTGGCATAAGCTTTCGGGAGCCAACCAGCAAAGCAATAGACAATACGGGTCGATCGCGGCGATCGGTATCGATTTGGTGGAAATTTCCCGAGTCGAGAACTTTCTTCGCCGTTACGATCGCGACACTCTCACTTTAATCTTTGCCTCCAAAGAACTCGATGCCAGCCAACTTGACCCCACCCCCGCCAAATACCTGGCCCTTTGTTTTGCCAGTAAAGAAGCACTCGGCAAAGCACTCGGAACGGGATTAGCTGAAATTCACTGGTTTGAAATTTCTTCCCGACTCAACTCATTGGGACGTTTATCAGCGAATTTATCGGGTTCTGCCCGCCAAAAAGCTGACGAACTGGGATGGCAGCATTGGGAAATGAGTTGGTTATCTTGGCAAAACCATCTCCTCGTTTGCGCGATCGCCTATCAATCTACAACCAGCAACGATTCATGAACGATTTTCTCGACCCCTTACCCAGTAACTTCAACGCTGCTGCCTATTTCTTGGATAGAAATTTGATTCGAGAGAAGGGAGATAACATTGCGTTTTATACCAAGGATGGAACCTACACTTATAGCCAAACTCGCAAGCGCGTCCAACAAGCGGCTAATTTACTCGCCGAACTGGGAGTAGAACGGGAAAACCGCATTGCTATTTTACTGCCCAATACACCAGAATTTGCCTTTGCCTTTTGGGGCGCGATTTGGCTGGGGGCGATTCCCGTTCCCATCGTTCCCAGTTGTAGCGTTGAAGATGTACATTACATTCTCCACAACTCGCGGGCCAAAATTTTACTAAGCAATCGCGAGGGATTTGCTAGAATCGGACCGATTGACTCTCCTTTTCTCCGTCATTCTCTCTCCATTGATAGCTCTACAGAAACCGACTCCCCAAACTCTCACTCTTTCCTCTCCCTCATAGAAGAACAGAATAATCTGCCTCTCCCCGCAGACACCCACGGAGACGAACCCGCCTTTTGGCTCTATACCTCTGGCAGTACAGGCAAACCGAAAGGGGTCATTCACCGTCAGCAAAGTATGGTAATCTGCGATCGCGCCTACGGTCAGGGAGTATTGGGACTGGTCGAAACGGATATTACTTACTCCATTGCTCCCCTTGCTTTCGCTTACGGATTGGGTAACTCCCTTTATATGCCTATGGCTGTTGGTGCTGCTGCCGTTTTATCAGCAGCCGGCAATGCGTTCGATATTGTCGCCGACATCGATCGCTACCAACCTACTATTTTCTTTGGCATCCCCAGTATTTATGCCAATCTTTTAGCCGTGCGAGAGCTTACTCCTCTCAATGTTTCCAGTTTGCGCCTGTGCGTTTCGGCTGCCGAACAGTTGCCTCCAATTGTTTGGCAGCAATGGCGAGAGGTCTTCGGTCTGGAAATTTGTGAAGGGATCGGCACAACAGAATTTTTGCACATCTTTTTATCCAATCGACCGGAAACCTGCAAGCCCGGAACTTCTGGCCGTCCCATTCCCGGTTACGAAGTACGCGTTGTAGACGAGAGCGGACAGCCCCAACCTGCCAATACCATAGGTGACTTAGCGGTGAAAGGAGAAAGCTTGATGCTCGGTTATTGGAATCGCCTGTCCGAAACCCGGGCAGCTCTGTACGGCGATACCATGCTAACGGGGGATAAATATATCTGCGACGAGGAAGGCTACTTTAAGTTTATGGGACGAAAAGGAGACCTGTTTAAAGCTAACGGTCAATGGATTTCTCCCTTAGAGATTGAGGAAGTTTTATTGCATCATCCCGACATTCTCGAAGTTGCGATCGTACCCGAGTCGAAGAGCGGCGAACAATTGACCAGAATTGTTGCCTATATCGGACTCAAACTGGAACGTCGAGCTTCTCCGGCTTTGGAGAAAAATATCTACCAGTTTACTAAACAAAATTTACCTCACTTTAAAGTCCCTCAATCCTTATGTTTTGTTGAGTGCCTACCGCGCACCTCTACGGGTAAAATTCATCGTAAATCGCTGCAAGGAATGGCGAATTCTCAAATTCTACAATCTTAATTAGCGATCGAGTATTTCACCAATTTTATCCCTTTCAAGTCAAAACAATCTGCGACCGATTGACCGATCGCCTTTTTTTGCTGGTCAGAGTCCATTTCATCCCTATATTGACCCTCTCAAACTTAAACTCAGAATGAAACATTTCTCTCTTTTGCACAGTTTTTTGCTAGCTCCAGCGATCGTCCTCGTTTCCACCCCTGGTGCTTTCGCTCAAATCGCTGAAATTACCAACGTTCGTATTGAATCTACCCCCGAAGGATTGCAAATTCTCTTAGAAGGCAACGAAACCGAAACCGTCGAACTCTTTCAAACCGTAGAAGAGAATCGCCTTATCATCGAGATTAACAACGCTCGTCTCATCGGGGGCGAGTTCGAGCAAGAAAACCCTATCGAAGGAGTGAATTTACTGCAAGTAACTACCCGGGACGACAATAGCATTGAGGCAGTGATAACGGGGGAAATCTTAGCTCCAGAAGTTTCCGAAGTCATTCAAGAAAATGGACGATTAAACATTAATCTACTCGTCTTTCGCGACGAAGGTTTAATTATTACTGTCACCGCCGAAAAAGTAGAAGAAACCATTCAAAATGTTCCCATCAGTATCACCGCCTTTTCTGAAGAAAATATTGAAGATGCCAATATTGATTCTTTAGAAAGTATTGCTGACAATACCCCTAATTTTTCTGTATTTGGAGGAGGGTCGCAAACAGGACTTTTTAACACTTATTCCATCCGAGGTCTGTCCAATAGTAACTTTCTCAGTCGCGATACAGTTGGGTTCTTTGTCGATGATGTTCCCTACGATTATGGAGCATTTTTAGACCTCGATCTCGTCGATCTCGAACGGATTGAAGTGTTGCGCGGACCGCAAAATACCCTCTATGGCAGAAATGCTCAAGCTGGGGTGGTTAATATTATTACTAAAAGACCGAGTAACGATATCGAAGGAAAATTCTTTGCCCATTACGGGACTTATGACCAACGCCGTATGGCCCTTTCAGTTAGTGCTCCTCTCGCAGAAGATCGGCTCTTTTTGCGTTTGTCGGGACAACTCAACAGGGAAGATGGCTATATAACCAATACTGCATTAAATCGAGATCGAGAAGTTGGAGATCTTTCGGGGGGGAATATTCGAGGAACATTGGTTTGGACTCCCAACGATGATTGGGAAATTTCTTTGGGAGGATTTTATCAAAGTGATACCAATGAAACGCCCCTGGTCCAGTTATTGAGTTCAGATAATTCATTTCGCATTTCACAAGATTTTCAAAGTTTCAGCGAAACCCAAACGAATAGCCAAAACCTAAAAATCTCGTATGAAAATTCTAATTTTATTGGGACTTCAATTACGACTCGTCGTTATTCCAAACAAAGGGCAGAATTCGATTCCGACCTTTCAGCTATCGATTTATCGGTTGCCGTTGCCGGAACTAATTCAACGGTATTCAGTCAAGAGTTACGCTTTCAATCGGCTCCTTCTGACAATCCTTTACAATGGTTAATTGGAGGATACTTTGAAAATCGTCTCTTTAATGTCACTGAGGACGGACAGCGCCTGAGCAGTGCGGCGGCAGAAGCATTTGGCTTGCCAGGACCAGGCTTTGATAACAGCACTGCTGAATTGGAGCAAACGACCTACGCTGCTTTTGGTCAACTCAGCTATCAGCCAATCGATCCCCTCACCTTAACCTTGGGCTTACGCTATGACTCCTCGACGGTAAAAATGGATCAGCGGCGCAATTTTGCAGTTGCAGGTTCTCCAATAGTAAATCCTGTGGGGGAAGGCTTTGATGGGGCTGAAACCAACAGTGATGCACTCTTGCCTCGTTTGGCGATCAGATACGAAGTCACTCCGGATGCAACTATTTATGGGAGTATAACCCGGGGTTACAAGCCAGCCGGATTAAATTATCGTGCAAGCAGCGATGATACTTTAGTCATTGGTGAGGAACTTTCTTGGAATTATGAACTGGGAGTGAAAACCGCTTGGTTAGACGATCGCCTGATTGCCAATTTAGCCGTCTTTCACAATGTCATTGATGACTTTCAAGTTGGACTGGGCGATCCCACAGGAATTGTCCGTAATATTGCTAATGCACAAGTGAGTATTACGGGAGTAGAATTTGAGTTGAAGGCTAGACCTGTCAGTGGGTTCGATATTACAGCCGGATTTGGTTATACCAATGCTAGATACGATCGCTTTTTCAATCCCTTCACCGAACAAAGTCTCAATGGTAACAAACTCTCCTTTGCCCCAGAATTCACCTTTAATTTGGCAGCACAGTACCGATCCCCTGGGGGATTCTTTTCGCGGGTTGAGTTGAATACTTTGGGAAATTACTTCACTGAAGAAACGAATACTATCTCTCAACGAACCGTGACGACAGTAGACGCAACGTTAGGTTATGAATTCGACAATGCTGGGATTTACTTGGTTGCAGACAATATTTTCGATACTCGCTTCCTCACTTCAGGATTTATTTTTGGAGAGAGAGGGGGGGTTGTAACTTATAACAAGCCTTTTACAGCTCGTGTTCTGTTTAAAGCATCGTTTTAACAGGACTTAAGCAAATATCCAGAAGTGTTGAATCTTGATATAAAACTTTACATTCAACTACAGAAAAGCCCCTAGTGAACTAAATCAGGGTTTCTGGAATCAGATCGTAGCTCCACTAAATCATAGAGCAGCGCCGACTAAGTTCGACTTGCAAATAACGGAATTTATCCAACAGGGTTTGGCGATAGAACTGATGAACTTCCTTATCTTATCCTCTTTTTTTCGGCATTAAGCTAACATTCAACACTTCTGACAGTAATTGACTAAAATTTCTAGACAATTACTAATCGCTCCTAAATGGGCAATTTCATAGCCATGGGTATTCTGAGTTGGGAAGCCCAAACAGGCTCCACGGCCGATATGACCGAGTTTCATCGCCATGGATGCATCGCTGCCAAAACCACTTAAAACAGCTCGTTGGATGGGAATTTGTGCAGCTTCAGCCGCTTTTTGTAACTGGTGATTTAAATCTTCATCGTAGAGACCATAGCTATCTTGAGAGAGCAAAACCGGAGCTACGCCATCAGTGATGGGATATTCTGGAGCTAAAGGACAAATTTCTAGGGCAATTAAGGCCTCTAACTGATGACGTTGGCTGAAAAATAAGGCTCCGATCGCGCCTACTTCTTCCTTGGCTGAAGCAACTAAATAGACATCTATGGGAGGTTCTTTAACGCGCTCGGCTAGACCCAAGAGAATGGCCACCGAAGCCTTATTATCTAAGGTATAACTGGCAATATAATCGTTTAATCGGATGGCTCGCTTACGGTGTTTTCCGACAACTACACGAGTCCCTGGACGCACCCCAGCCTCCCGTAACGCCTCCTTACTGAGTTTGGTTTCTATCGAAACTTTTTCCCACTCTACTGGTTTAGTTTCCTGCTGTACCTTTTGGGGGGACTCATGGGAAACATGGCGAGAACCAAAACTGAGGATACCCGAAATGGTCTGGCGATCGCCTAAAATATCCACAACCCCCTCCCCATATACCCAAGGAAACGAGCCTCCAAGTCGAGCCACCTCTAAGCGTCCTTCCGGTTTAATTCGCTTGACGATCGCACCAATTTCATCTTTATGGGCCGTAATGGCGATCGCTCGGCTCGAATCTTTACCTGGAATTTTGGCAATCACATTATCTGCCAAATCCACTTCTGGTTTCACTCCCAGACACTCAAATTCGTCTAAGAGAAACGCATTCATCTCCCCTTCTACTCCACTTGGAGAATGGAGCATTACCAGATCTTCAATCCGTTTAAACCAGCCATCCCAGTCCATTGATCCGAGTCCCATAGTATTTGCATTGCATCAAATCATCCCATTCTCCGTGTCTCCCTATCTTCCTCCTCTCTCCTGTTCTTTCATAAACCCACTATAGGCTTCCATACTATGCTCGCTCAGATCTAAGCCCTCTAGTTCTTCCATTGGACTCACTCGTATCCCCACCGTAAAACTCAAGGTTAACCATAACAGTAAACTAAAGGCAATCATGGCAAATCCAACAGCTAACACCCCCAACAATTGATTCAGAAACTGAGAATAACCGCCCCCAAAAAACAATCCCGCCAACGGCCCCCCAGTTTCACTATACCAAGGATAAACCTCGGGTCCTATACTAAACAATCCCAGGGCCAACGTTCCCCAAATCCCACAGACTAAATGGACAGAAACCGCTCCTACCGGGTCATCAATGTGCCATTGTTCCAAATACATTACAGAAAACACAACGATGGTTCCAGAAATGACTCCAATGGCGATCGCACTCACTATATTGATATAAGCACAAGAAGCCGTAACTGCCACTAAGCCCGCCAAGATGCCATTAATAATCATCGTCAGATCGGGCTTGCCAAAATAGTGCCAAGAAACCAGGGTTGCCATCACTCCACTGGCAGCGGCTGACATATTTGTAGTTAGAAGAATATGGGTAATGGCTTCCGGATCGGCCGTTAATGTCGAACCGGGATTAAACCCAAACCATCCCAACCACAAAATCAGACAACCGAGGGTAGAAATTGCCAAATTATGGCCGGGAATAGCAGCAATTTGCCCATCTGGATATTTATCCATCCGCGGGCCTAATAAAACTGCCCCCATAAAAGCCCCCCATCCTCCCACAGAATGCACAACAGTCGATCCAGCAAAATCCCAAAAACCCAGTTGGGAGAGCCATCCATCACCCCAGATCCAATGGCCAATGATGCTGTAAGCCAATCCCACTAAGCCCAAACTAAAGAGAACAAAAGCAGCAAATTTAATCCGTTCAGCCACAGCTCCAGACACAATGGTAGCGGCAGTACCCGCAAAGGCTAGTTGAAAGAAAAATTTAGCCTTTAGAGGAATAGCAGCCCAATCTAACGAACGATAGATCCCTTGATAGGCTTCTGCCACGGCTGGACTATTGTCCGGCCCACTTAAGAAAAACCCGTGCAGTCCAATAAAGGAATTGCCATCACCAAACATTAAGGCAAAGCCAGTGGCCCAAAAAGCAAGAGAGGATAAGGCGAATACAATCAGATTTTTTGCTAAAATATTGACAGCGCTTTTATGGCGGCAAAAGCCAGTTTCTAGCATGGCAAAGCCAGCATTCATAAAAAACACCAGCACTCCAGTAAAGATTACCCATAGGGTATTGAGCGCAATTTGGATTTGATCGGGGATGCCATCATTGACCGTGCTTGGGGTCTGGGCTTGGGCGATCGCCTGCCCTGCCCAGGGAATTAAAGCTATCATGACTCCCAAACTGGCCCAAAACCAGAGTGAGTATCCCTTAATGCTTATTTGGGTTTGATTTGCCTTTTTTAAGACCTTGAGTTTTAATCTTGAATCGTGTTGTTTCATTTCTTAAATATACGGATTTTGGGTAAACATTTTAAGTGCCATTGACAACCGTACAAAAGGAGTTATCTTCTCGTATTAGAGAACTCCTCTGGCAAAAGTTTATCAAACTTAATGATACAAACGTAGATTGTGCCTGAAAGATCGGATTCTTAAATGAATTAAATGATACAGAAATTTTCTTTTGTTTTCTGCTATACCAAGCTTAAGAAAATCCTTAAGGGCAATTAATCAAAAATTAAATTATAAATTTAGCCTATAGTTTTGATTTGCTCCATCCTACTCTAAATCCAGTTATCTAATCCTTCCATGACTAATCCAAGAGCGACCATTCTTCTGTGTCAACCCTGCAACTTCCAACGCTGGGTATGGCAAAGAGTGTTAAGAAGCCAAAACTTGGCAGTCATCCTAACTGCTGATGCAACCCACCTATTGGAAAGGCTAGAAGAGACCCGATCTAGTGGTAACCGAAAACCGGCGATCGTTCTCATCGATCGACAAACTCCGGATTTGCAGCTAGAGGAATTCTGTCTCTTGTGCCAAGAGAACTACGCAGAAATACCTGTAATTCTTTTAGAAAGCACAGACTCTGAAGTGAGCCATTACCAACGTCAAGCAGCGATCGCCTATGGCGCGATCGATATTCTACCGCCCTTTGAAGCCGATACTCTAGCCCTCAAAGTGATTGCTGGCATTAAAAAAGTATTATCCGCTCTAGGAGGATTAATGATTCATAACGATCCTCTGGTTTCCTGTTTGCTAGCCCTAAAACAAGATATGGAAAACGCCCAATCCTTATCTACTCCATCCGTAGCAGGTTCCTTCAATAATCATGATGTCTTTGAGTATCCGGCTGACTCTTTTTCAGTATCGGAAATCAATAGAGAGGCTCCTGTCCCTCTACCACCTGTAACCTCTGTAGGTCTCCCAGGAGAAAACACCTCAAAAAAAGCCCGTCACAAACGAGTCTATCGAGGTAGAGTCTATTAGGGGATTTAGGAGTGTCTACTCGATTGTTTTATCTAAAATAGTGCATTGAAAAAGATGGGGGATAGGGAGAGGAAATGACCCATACACTTTCCTTTTTTATAGTGCTTTAGTACTCTGAACATTCGAGCGCTTTATATTCAAAAAAATGCCTAAATTTTTCACCTTTACCGAACAGTCGATTAAAAATTGAATCTGGCTTCATATATAGAACTTTGCGCTAGGGAATAGGCAATCGCTTAGGCTCTAACGGGACTTAAAGGTGACTGGGAGTGTGTGGGCAAGCCTTGGCTCTCATTCCTGATGCTCGACGAGCCAATTCCTTTCATTTCACTGATAGAGAGCGTCTGTCTCAGCTTCTAGCTCTTTTAGCCCTGGCATTTGTTTGGGCGATGAAGTCCGGGATCTGGCGACAGGGTCAAACGCCGATTTGTATCATTGAAGCTCATAGCCGCCATGCCCGTAGTTTGTTTCGCTATGGTTTTGACCTCCTGCACCACTTTTTCATTGACCTGCTCTCTTTTTCTGACTCTCTCTTCCAACCCATACAACTTTATGTCCTGTACTTAGGTCACCAATACCCATCAGTCATTACTCAATTTCAATAGACGTGGGCGAATTACTTGATGCTGGAGTCGATTTAGATTGACGGATGCTAGAGTAGAGGCGATCGCGCCATTCAAAAAAGGGTTGATAGGATGGATTGTCGGCTAATCCTGGGATGCCTTTACCTTGTAGCGATTCAGGGATATTCAGGTAATTGCCTTCAGGGAACTTAATTAAAATACTGAGTCCAGCCACTGCTAAATCAGCCAGGGTGGGGCGATCGCACACCAAATAAGGATGATCCACTAAAATTAGACTCAGTGCTTCTAAATCCTGTTTTAAGCTATCCTGTGCCGCCTGAATTTCTTCTGGACTTGCGCCAACTCCATAGCCTAAAACCTGAAATAATTCCTTCGGAACCGCTCCTACCAAGGTTTTGACAAAATCAGGAATAGGATTAGGTAAAACGGCGGTGCGGAAACTTTGGTCTTGACTCAATCCACCATATAGAGCCTTACGACTTTTGACTCCAATAGACTCATCTGCCCATTCTTCCATTATTAAGCATAAACCGCGCTGCCGGGGTTCGGTGGGAATAATCGGCTTTTCTGGGTATTGGCGATCCAGATATTGGGCGATCGCTGTAGAATCAGAAATCACCGTACTTCCGTCTTTGAGTACCGGTACCTGCCGTTGTCCAGAAATCTTCAACACCTCCAGTTGTCCCACCCCTGGAGTGACTTCAATGGTACGGTACTCCAATTCCTTGTAATCAAGAATCAGTCTAACTTTCTCAGAAAATTGGGAAAATTCAAATTGGTATAGCTCTAACATGATTCTAACAAACGCAAGTCTTAAAGCTTACCCTATCACGATCGGCCTTCAGAAAAAGTCATTTAAAATGGAAATGCAATAGATCGATTGCTAGCAGGACGTGTAGTTCGGCTACCAGGAACCTAACAGGAGTATCAAACCGTGTGCGATCGCCGGACGGACGGTTCCATTCCGCGAATTGAATACCATAGAACAGGGTTATACTACATTAGAATTCCTATATGTGCCAAGCATTTAAGGATTTGATATGTTGATGTTGATGCATAATGGTCTTAAAGATCTACTTTTACTTGGAGATTATGCTCCAGGAAGGAACATTGGGTTTGTTTCGCTCGAAACACCTTTACCCCAAGGATTAAAGAAGTTTACCCAATCGATGAATTATCAGGTGGGACTCCAATTGCGCCGGGAGTATCGCCATATTGCCATGGGGACTCGCGCTCTACAATTTCCGAAAGAGGTGGATACGATCTTTGTTTTTGAACTCTATAATCAACATCTCTCGATTCTTCTTCCCTTACTCGCACTGCAAGCTCTACAGGGGAAAGAGGTGTTGATCAGTTTGCATGGGAATCAGCAGTTTGCGATGTCGAGTCGGATCAAAAACCTAGGGTTGATGTATCTGAGGACTTATCTCAACCTGTTCAAAAACTTGAAGGTGGTTACGCTAGAACTTGATGATAGTGTGATTCCAGAAGCGTATCGATTACCTCCAGATTCGATGCTTGTGATTCCCCATCCGATTATGAGTGAGGTGGAACCGAAACTGAAGCCAGGGGAAAGGATACCCGCAGATCGGCGGATTAAAATTGGGGTGGTGGGGATGATTCGCCCGGATAAACCGATCGCCAAACTGGTTCAACAGCTTACCCTCTATACGGCGACTCATCCTAATTGCGAACTGGTTATTGGTACTCCCTTAAGCACTAAACCCAAGGAGCTAGAGAATATAAACGCGACTCTACGAGATACGACGAAGGAAGAAGACTATTTAAAGGTCTTACAGGAAATCGACATCCTGGTGATTCATTATGACCGCGATCGCTATTATTATCGTACCAGTGGCGTAATCAGCGATGCTGCCTCCTGCGGATGCTATATTATTGCCTCCCATTATCCCGTAATTGAGCATCAGGTCAAGTGGCCAACTCCCATCGGTGAAACCTTTGAGAATTTTGAGCAAATCCCTGAACTGATCGATCGGGCAATTCTCCATCTGTGTGAGCATGGACAAGATAATCATTGGCAATGGCGAAAACAACGCAACGCTGAGGCGATCGCCAAAATCCTCTTTCCGGAAACTCCCTCACCTTCCCCATGATAAAGATCTCCAATTGATACCGTGAACACAGATGAGTCAAGGGGATCGGGGATTCGAGGAAGAACCCCGGTTTCTGACTATTGGTTTAATACGAACAATATTAGTTTCAATTTCAACATGAATCCTCAACCCCGCAAACGCTTTGCCCAACATTGGCTCAACAGTGAAGCCATTCTACATAAAATTATTCAAGCATCAGATTTAGAATCCACAGATAGAGTATTAGAAATTGGCCCAGGAACCGGTATTTTAACTCGTCAATTGATTGCCCATGCACAAGCTGTTATTTCTGTGGAGATTGACCGGGATCTGTGTAAAAAGCTGATCAAAAAATTAGGCGACTCTCAAAACTTTATTCTTTTACAAGGGGATATCCTTTCCTTAGATTTAGAAGCTCTCCTTTCCTCCTATCCCTTGTTTCAAAATCCTAATAAAGTGGTAGCTAATATTCCCTACAATATTACCGGCCCAATTTTAGAAAAACTCTTGGGAAAAATTTCTTCTCCAGTTCCCAAAAACTATGAGAGTATTGTCCTATTGGTACAAAAAGAAGTAGCCGATCGCCTAGTGGCAAAACCGAGTACCAAAGCCTTTGGTGCCTTATCAGTTCGCGTCCAATATTTAGCCCATTGTGGACTCATTTGTCCTGTACCGCCAAAAGCCTTTTATCCCCCTCCTAAAGTCGAATCTGCCGTGATTCGATTAACTCCCAGAACTCTGGAAAAACTGGCTCTCAACCCCCGTCATTTAGAACAAATTGTAACTCTTGGCTTTTCCTCGAAACGAAAAATGTTACACAATAATCTCAAATCGAGGATTGAGAGCGATCGCCTGACTCCCATTCTAGAACAACTGAATATTAACCCTCAAGCTCGCGCTGAAGATCTGAGCCTAGAAAATTGGGTTAATCTGAGTAATGTCTTACAAGAGAGTTCCTTATAAACGACAATTGAGTTGTTCAAAAATTGGCTTTAACAATAGCTCAGGATCATCCTTGAAAAACATATGACCGCCCTCAAATAGCTTGATTTTAAATGTTCTTGAAGTATGCTGATTCCATTGCTCAATTTGTTCTGGAATAGCTACAGTATCATTCATCCCCCCAAACACCGAAATCGGCAAATCCAATGGCGGTTCTAAGTGATATTGATAGTGTTCATTAACGGTTAAGTCTGAACGAAAAATGGGTAAAAATAACTCCATTAAATCTGAATTTTGTAGAACGCCCTCCGGTGTCCCTCCATATTCACGCAATGCTTCAATCAAACTAGAATCCGGTTGGGAACAAAGAAGATTCTCTATTGGAATATGTGCGGCACGGCGACCACACATAAATAAATGCTCCGGTAAAGGCAAACCTTGGCGACGCAGTTCACGGGTGAGTTCAAACGCAATCAAGGCTCCCAAACTATGACCAAAAAACGTGAATTTTCCTAACTCTAAATGAGGAATAATAGCTTGGGTAAGGGACTTGATTAACGGATCTAATTGGGTGAAGCAAGGTTCTTTTAAGCGACGTTCTCTCCCTGGCAATTGAATCGCTAGAATTTCAATTGCCGATGAGTTATAGGTTAACCAAGGACGAAATAAAAAAGCGCCTGCTCCTGCGGGAGGAAAACAAAACAGACGTAACGGAGCATCAAAGCGCTTAGGAGCAGAAATAACCCAGGGGGTTGATGGATGAGAGACAACCATACAATAAACTCAGATTGAACAACCACAGGGCGATCGGCGATCGGAGATCCAATCGATATCGATCCCGTTGAATTGTACCGTAGAATACCCGACCTAACGGATAAATCTCTGTTTCGTTGGATTTCTTCCCTTCCCTAGATTCTCTTGACTCCTTTAAGATAGAGAGATAGTCCTCAGTGCTTCCCCGTAAGCATTAGATCACAAAATCAATGGGTTACAGTAATGGCAGATAGCAATAGGACAAGCCCTGAAGAGAACGCGATTGTTAGTTACAAAACCAGCAAAATTCTGGTGGTTGATGATGTACCTGAAAACCTGCGCCTGCTGAAAACTCTACTGAAAAATGAAGGGTATGATGTACGATTCGCCCCTAATGCTAAATTTGCCTTAGCGAGTCTCACTCAATTTGTCCCTGATTTAATTCTCCTGGATATCATGATGCCAGAAATGGACGGATATACTCTGTGTGAACAATTAAAAGGCAATCCGGAAACCCAAGATATCCCTATTATTTTTTTAACCGCCTTGAATGAAGAAGCAGATAAAGTCAAAGGGTTTCAACTGGGAGCAGTAGATTATATCACTAAACCATTTCAGAGTGAAGAGGTCTTGGTGCGGGTAGCCCATCACTTAAAATTAACTCAGTTAAACCTCCAACTTCAGGAAAAAAACCAAATTTTACTCCAGAAAAATCATCAACTCCAAGAAGCAGAGCGAGAAACTCGGCTCTTGTTAGAAGTCACTCAATATTTAACCCAAGCCTCTACCTGGGAAAATGCTATTGCCCAAATCATCAAAAGTATTTGCGATCGCATTTTCTGGGATTATGGAGAAGCCTGGTTACCCCAAGAGGAAACCCAAACCTTATCCTATCTTCCTAATCCCTTCGCCACTCATCCGACGCTTAAACCCTTTTGTAAACTCAGTTCTACCTTAGAGTTCCAAGCTGGAGAAGGACTACCTGGAAAAATCTGGCAGAATCAGACTCTAGAATGGATTCAAGATATTACTCAAGCCCCTGGAGAACCATATACGCGGCAATCCTTAGCCGTTCAAATTGGTTTAAAATGCGCCTTTGGTATGCCCATTTTAGTGAACCAAAAGGTGATGGCAATTCTAGTGTTTTACCAAACTCAAATCACCCCTTGTCAACTCAATATCGTTGCCCTCGTTCAGGCGATTGGCAGCCAAATCAGTTTCCTGATCCAACGCAAACAAAGTGAACTACAACTTCAACAGCAAGCCCAAGATCTAGCCGAAGCGCTTCACCAACTGAAAACCACTCAAATCCAACTGATCCAGAGCGAAAAAATGTCCAGCTTAGGGCAACTCGTGGCTGGAATATCCCATGAAATCAACAACCCCGTTAACTTTATTGCGGGCAATATCGATCACCTGGAAAGCTACATCCACGATTTGATTCAAGTGTATTATGCTTATCAACAATCCTATCCTATACCTGCTCCTACCTTAACTGAACTTATTGCCGATCTAGAACTCGACTTTACCCTAACTGACTTACCCAATGTCATCCTTTCTATGAAAAGTGGAACCGAAAGAATTACCAAAATTGTTAACTCATTGCGTCGGTTCGCCCATTTAGATGAATCCCAACTCAAAACAGTAGACATTCATGATGAGATTGAAAGTGTACTTACGATCTTAAATAATCGCCTTAAACTCGAGTCTTCTCCTGAAATGAGTCCAGTTAACTTCTCCGAAATCAAAGTGGAACGAGATTATGGCCAATTGCCCAAATTCGACTGCTTTGCTGGAGAACTTAATCAAGCTTTTATGCAAATCCTGATGAATGGTATTGATGCCCTACAGGAAAGATATGAAGTGGAAAAAAAACAGCCTAATTTTCCGTATATCCTGGGCATTAAAACTCAATGGATTCAGAATTCATCTCAAGTCCAAATCCAGATTAGTGACAATGGAATGGGGATTCCAGCAAATATTAAACCTCGCATTTTTGATCCCTTCTTTACCACTAAACCTGTGGGTAAGGGAACTGGGATGGGAATGGCTATCAGCTATCAAATTATTGTCGAAAAACATGGGGGTAGCCTTAAATGTCTAGATATTCCAGGCCAGACTACCTTCGCGATCGCTCTTCCTCAACGGCCCAAAAAACAGTAACTTAGGCTGTGGGAAGTTTGATCGATCTCGCTTCTCTTTTCTGGAGGAGTACAGCTTGAAGCCTTAGATCCTAATCAATACAAGCTATTCCCTAGCGCAAAATGCTCTATGACCTGATTTTAGAGTTATGCCATTCACCTAGCCTAGCGCGTAGCGCTATACTATGGGACTGAGTCAAAAACTAGATCAAACCCTATGGATTGGCAATTATTGAGTTTAAGTTTTGCAGCCGTATTCTTATCGGAGTTAGGAGATAAAAGCCAGGTAGCGGCGATCGCCCTGAGTGGCACATCCCGTTCTCCCCGCGCCGTGTTTCTGGGAACAGCAACAGCTCTATTATTAGCCAGTTTTCTCGGGGTAATGGTCGGTGAAGGAACCGCCGCCATCTTGCCGACCAAGCTATTAAAGGCGATCGCTGCCCTCGGATTCGCTATCATGGCCGTGCGTTTACTCTGGCCCCAAAAAGATATCCCTCAAAACTTTGATTCCGATTAGATCCTCCTCTTAAACAATCATCTCCAAAGACGGATTTGGCTGATGTTCCACCCGGAATACATTCGCGTATAAATTAGCAATTACCTGCTTCCCTTCCTGAGTTAACTCCAGATAACCCAGTCCCTCCTTAATATAGGGAAACACTCCATGCCAATAAAACTTAGGATAATTATTGCGTAAATCTTCTGGATGACGATACTTAAGAGCCTTAGCCGCTCCCGTTTCCAAAAACTCATAATAGAGAGCGCTAATTTTTTGCAAATATCGGGGATCGCTCAATTGGCCAATCAAATCCGCTGCCCGAATTAATCCCGGATAATCACTGGTCGTTTGATGGTCGCTATCATTGGGAACCGGAAAGCGAGTCAACTCAATATTACGTTTAATTACATCCGCATCAATTAACTTATGACCACCAAACCGTTCCTCAATAAACAACTTTCCCCGGTCTACATGATAGGGAGTCATACTTGCATCTGAAGCCCCTGGAGGTAAAGAAACCATAGCCCCATCCTTACCCGTCGCATAAAGACCTTCTTGATCTTGGCGGCAAACCCCACGCACATAGCCAATATCGTGACAGAGCAGGGAAATAATAAAATGTAACCAATCTTCGCAAGACACCCCGCCTTCTCGGATATGCCGTCCTCGAATGACCTCTTGACCAACCAAGGTCACTAAAATCGTGTGTTCTACATTATGGTATAGCGCATCACTATTGGCGATATTTTCCAAGGCCATATTAGCTGCCCAACCAATAATATCTTCATAGTCATGCTTCCAGCCGCCGTAGGTACGACGATATCCTTCTTGAACTTGCTCGACAAAATGGTTAATGAGAATTTCTGTAGTGTTTAACATGATGTCCCTGGCTAGACCGTTCTGGAACCTTGATCAATAAACTTGGTGTCGTTTCTTTATTGTAGATGCTAACAGATGTCCTCTAGATAAATTTGGCCGTTTAGCGGTTGCTGGGGTTATAATTGGGTTAAGTGTTCATGATCTGTTTCTTGAACACGCACGGGGCTGTAATGGTTTCGACGGGATAGTGAAAGCTGTTCTGTGATGCAAGCCGAGAGTGAGTCACCTCTCGTAAATCAAGGCTCAAACTAAATGTAACTGCGAACAACATCGTTCCTTTCGCTCGTAAGGCTGCTGCTGTAGCCTAAATCTAGCCTCAAACAGGCGCGAGCCATCATAGTCCGACTCCGTTAAGGTCTATGGTGAAACCCCAACGGATGCTCCCTAAAACAGCTTCTAGTCAATTGAAGGGCTAAGACTTTACTAGAAATCCCCACCATTCGGGGTCAAGAATGGTTCCTGCCCAGAGGATTTAGATGGGATAAGCTTGTGAATGAACAGAGAGTAATAGCTATTGCGGACGGCAGTTCGATTCTGCCCAGCTCCATTAATAATTAACTCCTGAAAGCCTTGCTAGACAGAGTCTCTCAGCCGTCCGCAATAGCTATTACTCTAAAAATTAGAGACCGCTCACACATATTTCACACAAACTCACCATAACACCGTAAAAAATAAGGTGCAAGAAATAGGTTGAATGAGTTAGATAGTAATTAGAGTTTTCTATAGAATTCATAGAGAAATTCAAGGAGTTCCCTGAGAGAACTGGCAACCCCTCCCAAAACCCCTAAAAATATCTCTCACC